>CAMWNG010000050.1 GCA_947175575.1 uncultured Bacteroidales bacterium
GTGCGGGGGCGGGTGAGGCGCAGGATGGCCCAGGCCAGCAGGAAGTAGCCGGCGGTGAGTATCCACATCCAGTGGAACGGCACTGAGATGTCGGCGAGCGACGCTCCGTTGGAGTTCATGCGGATGAAGCCTTCGACACCCCATGTGGCCGGAATCATGTCGCTGATGGTCTTCCAGAACGGACTCATGGCGTAGCGGGGCCACGTGAGGCCGGAGAGGAAGAGGAATATCAGCGAGGTGAACACCACCACCAGGAAGCCGCTCTCGCGCTCGGTGCAGAGGCCCCCTACAAACTGCGCGAACATGGCGCTTGCAAGCAGATAGGGCAGCATGAAGAGCATCTCCTGCCAGAAATCGCCCGCTTCAGGCAGGCTGAACATGGCGGGCATGACCTTGAGCAGATAGAGCAGGGCCGGAATGTAGAGCACTACACACATCATCGCTGTCCCTAAGAGACGGGCGGTGGGTGAGGCCTGCACGGACAGAGGGTCGATTCCGCCGTTGCGGCGGGCTCGTTCGCGCGACGTACCCATCAGCAGGCAGATGCCCAGAAGCATGGATTGCTGTACGATGAGCATGAACACGCCCGGCATCACGAACGATGCGAAGCCCTGGTTGGGGTCGCCCAGAAAGTTGTTGCCTTGATTGAAGGGCATGCCTCCGCTGAGCCCGAGGGCTTCGGCGCCCATAGTCTCGAGGCGTGTGGCCGTGACATCGGATGCCACCTTCAACTGGAGGTCGGTGAGAGCCGACAGCATTGCGCGGTAGCGCAGTAGCAGGCTCATTTCCATATAGACAGGCACGGTGGCCTGCTCTCCGCGTCCGAGGCATCGGGCATAGTCTTCGGGTATCTCGACTATGGCGAACACCTTGTTTTCGGCAAACAGCTCCTTGGCTTCCGTGAGGTTCGGGCAATATTCGTAGATGTCTACCGCGGGCGACGCCGAAATGGTGCGTACCAGCTGACGTGAAGGTTCGGTGCGCGAATTGTCCACCACGGCCACCGGCATGCGGGTCACGATCTCGGGGTTATAGATCAGGGTGTAAACCACCGGATAGGCGAACGGAAGTGCCAGAAAGAATATGAGAGCGCCCATATCGCGTCCGGTCAGCCACCACTGGCGGGCGAAGACGCGGGCCATGTCGATGAACCATTGAACCGGAGCGCAGTGGCGACGGGTTGTATTGTCATTTTTCATAACTCAGGGCACATAAACGGGGTTGAGGCATGCTTTCTTTAACCGTCCGAGCAACAGGCACCCCACGAGCGGGAAGGCGCATAGGACGGCGAAGTACACCCGTGAATAGTACAGCGGGAAGGCGTTCAGTCCGGAGAAGATGTAGATCAGGAACATGTAGCGCGTCGGTATCAGATATGAGAATATGGATATGGCGCCGTACATGGTCTGCACCGGGAACGAGAATCCCAGGAACGAGAACGAGAGGATGCCGATGAGGGCCGAGAGGGTCAGAGCCATGCGCGGATTAGGCACGATGGAGCTGAAAAGCAGCCCGAGAGCCTGGGTGGCCAGAATGAAAAGCTCCATGCCTGCGCAGACAGCGCCGATGTGCCCGCAGGGGAAGTGACACCACCCGAACAGCACGGCAAGATAGAACTGTCCCACCACGCTCCACACCACGAAATGGGGCAGGAGCTTGCCGGCCACGGCCACACCGATGTGGCCGCGCGCTGTCTGAAGCCAGTTGACCGATGTGCCTTCCTTGATTTCCATCGTTATCGAGAAACAACTCATGAGCAGAATCATCAGAGCCAGACCTCCGATGGCGAACGAAGGCGACAGATAGATCGAATAGTTCATCCAGGGGTTGCCGATGGGATGTTCCTGCACGGTCATCGGCTGGATGAAGGCCGTGGTCATCTGCTCGGGCACGCCCATCGACACGAGTTCGGTGCGGACTATTCCCGCGGCGGAGCTGACCGCTACGGTCTTGAAGCCCTTGAATGTCAGGGTCCCCGGAACGAAATAGGTGAGGTTATTATAATACTCGACCGAAGGGGAATTCCCCGCTATGGTGTTTTTCTGAAACTTGTCCGGGATGAGGAAGAAGCCGTAGATGCGGCCCTGGCGCACGGCGGTCATGGCGTCGGCGTAGCTCTCGAGGTCCTCGCGGATGTCCAGCAGCTCGGTGGCTCCGAGCGAGCGGGTCATCTGACGCGACATGGCGGAATGATCGAGGTCGACCACAGCCACCGGCACCTTGAGGGGCAGCCCCGGGCCGAGCAGGCTCACGAAGAAGAGCACTATGCCTACTGGTATCACGACCATCATGCCGAGATACATTTTCCGCGAGGCCATCCGTGCTATTTCGCGCCTGACCGTGGGCCAGAAACCTGTGCGTATACTCATTTTCTTTATAGATTTTGAGCGGTGTTACTTCTTGTAGATTATGGTCATGCCGGGGCGAAGATTCTCCACGTTTTCGGTAGGACGGGCCTTGATCTGGAAAGTCTTGCTGTCCCAGGAACCGGTGGCCTTGGTGGAGCGCCATGTGGCGTAGGAGCCCATGTCGCGCACATAGTAGACGGTGGCTTTCACATCCTTATCAAGAGCCGGCACCTTCACTTCGATTTCTTTGCCGAGCGTGAGATCCTTGAGGAGTTCTTCGCGTACATTGAATGTGAAATAGCGGTCGTCGGTCTTGAGCACTGACATGATGGGCGAACCCATGGCCACGAGTTCTCCCTCTTCGGGATAGATTACATCGACCGTGCCGTCGCAGGGAGCCGTCAGATAGCTGTCGGCGAGCACGGCCTTGACCTGTGCCACTCCGCCTCCCGCGGCTTCAACGAGGGCCGCTGTGGATTCCTTGTCCTCCTGCTGGGCGCCTGCTTTGGCGAGCGAGAGGTTGCTGCGGGCCGTGCCGAGGGCTGCAACAGCTGCGTCGTAGGCCGCCTTGGCTTCATCGCGTTTCTGCTCCGATATAACGCCTTCGCGGTAGAGGTTTTCCATGCGGTCGTATGTCTTCTTGGTGATTGTCACGGCGCTCTGAGCCTGAGCCACCATATCGGCTGCGGCCTGGATTATCTGGGTGCGTGTGCCTGCGTCTACCTTGCGGTTCTGTGCGCGGGCCACGGCCTGCATTGCCTCGGCCTCGGTGAGCTGGGCTTCAGCCACTGAAGAGTGAATGTGCACGAGGGTGTCTCCGGTGTGGACGGTGTCACCTTCTGATACATAAAATTCTATTACACGTCCGGGTAGTTTACCGGACACTCTTACGGAGGTTCCTTCAGCCTGGCCTTCGATAACCTCGTCGGGATGATTCATGAACAGGAAGCCGATGACGGCGATAACGGCCACGGCCACGACAACCACGGCCATGGTGATGAGAAGCGATTTTTCAGCCCGGGCTTCGGGGGCGGTGTTGGTTGACATAGTTTTATGCTGTTATATTATTGATTCGATTTATTTGTAGAGTGTACCGAGACATTTTGAGAGGTAGACGTTGCAGAGATGCACATCGATCATGGCGTCTATCTGTTCTGAGTGAGCCTTGAGCCATGCGGTCTGGGCCTCGAGTACGTTGTCGGTGGTGGCCATGCCTTCGCGGAAGGCGAGGTTGGCGTTGCGTACATTCTCGTTTGCCGACGCGAGGTTTGCCGTAGCCGTATTGTATGTTTTGTAGGCTTCGGTGGTCTTGTAGGAGGCTTGGCGCACCTGGAGGTCGATCATCTCGCGGGCATCGTCGAGTTTGAGCTGCATGATTTCCTCGTCGACTTTGGCCGCGCGGTATTTGTTATAGTTTCCGCCCCAGTGCCACAGCGGAATGGTGACCATGGCGCCTACGGAGAACGCTCCGCTGAATTTCTTGCTGAAGCCGTTGAACATGTTCGGGTTGCTGAACGAATATGACCCGACAAGAGCCACATTGGGAAGCATGGACGATAGGGCCACCTGCTTCTGATGTCCTGCGATCTGCACGCCCATGCGCAGGGCTTCGAGGTCGGGACGACGTGCATAGATCTCGTTCATGTTGTAGTCGTTGGCCACTTCGGCTGAAAGCGTCGGTGCCTCGATGCCTTCGTCGGCGAGGGTGAATGTCTCGTCGACGGGCAGTCCGCACACTTGTGCGAGAGCCATGCGGCTCAGTGTGAGGCCGTTTTCAACCTTAAGCAGGTCTACTTTGGCGGCGTTGAGCTTCACGTCCACGCTGAGAATGTCGGAACGTGTGGCCACGCCCTGATCGAACATCAGATGCACGTTGTGGTCGAGCGAGTCAAGCACATTCACATAGCTCACTGCAAGTTCATGTTTGGCTTTGAGCGAAACGACCTGCCAGTAGGCCGCGTCGACGGCGTAGATCACGTTCTCGGCTTCAGCGTCGTGCAGGCTGCCCGCCAGGATTTCAGCGTCATGCGTGATCTTGTTCATTGCCACGATCTTGCCGCCCATGTAGATGGGCTGTGTGAGTGTCACGGCACCGAAAAACACGTTATGAATGTCGAATTCCATGGCTTCCTTTGGGATCAGAGCCACTGTCTCCGGTACATACTGCCCGTCGGGGCCCTTGATGGGCTCGCCGGTCATAGGATTTGTCACCAGATTGAATTCATATTTTCCGGTCTTGAGGTCAAACGACTTGGTGGGCAGCAGCTGGTCGGAATCGAACACCGAGAGTTTGCGCTGGTTGTACATATATCCACCGGCGAAATCGATCCCCGGCAGATATGCTGCGAAAGCCTCTTCTTTCTGATAGCCGGCCTTGACTACAGCCCGGCGGGCGATCATCAGCTGTTTGTTTGACTGCAACGCCATCTGCCGGCATGAATCAAGCGACACCGGCCCCTGAGCCGCCGCCGTCAGACCGGTAGCCAATGCTGTCAGCAATAGAATCTTGCACTTCATATGTGAATGAACTTATGAGTTGAAACGATTTTTAAGATAAACTGGTCCACACCGGTAATCCGGGGGCGTACTAATTTAACTCCGGTAAGAGCGAAAATGTTCATCCCGACTGCAAATTTACCTAAAATGTGAGAGAACCGCGACCGAAGTTCCATGAAAGTCATAAAATATTCCTCACTGTCCAATCTTAGATCCCCTTCCCCAATATTTGTTAAGGCTGGGGCGGTCAATCGTCATACATCTGCGCCCGCTTGTGGGTCTTAAGCAGCCTTCATGACTTATTCCCAAGGCTCACGGTATGGCTCGCGCTCGCTGAGGTCGAAATGTATGCTGTCAATGGGAGCACCGTCAAACCGAAGCGTAAACCTTGTGCGTTGTCTGGGCGACAAGATATAAAATGAGCCTTTGGATGTGTTGAAAGGATAAAAGTACAGTTCGCTATGCGACATTTTGCTTCCGCTGAAAAATGTGTGATCGCTCCTGAAGTCAATGATGTGCGGCAGATTCCCTATAAGAGTCCCGTTACAGTCATAAATTTCGGCATCATCAAAATTGGATTTCACTTTACGGCAACTGTCAGGGTCAAAACCTGCTATTTCGGTTGGAAATACGTTTCGATAATAGAGATAATTAATAGCAAGTGAGGGTTCAACCTTAATCAGTGTGGCAACCAGCCTCAGACGAGATTCCGAGGGATAGTCAGCATATATCACGGGCGATTCTCCCGTGATGGGATTATAGACCTGATTTGCGCGTGAATCCAGATCATTGTATGAGTGCGCGAGAGTTACAGCTAATGTATAGTGAACTCCTATCAGTAGCCATATGGCGGTTACAGCGATATTCCGTACATTTCGCGACAGCTTAAAATCAAGATACTTAAGTATAAGAACCATCATTATTATGCCGCAGGCTGTCAATCCCCAGGAGGTGCGCGGAGCCACACCGTAGCGGAACGCCACGATAAATCCGCCGAACGCGCCTGCCGTGACAGCCCAAAAGAGTGGATTGCGACACTTTTCCTTGAGTGGAGCTACTGTCAGTGATAGAACAGTTCCGATAATTACAGGGAAAATCATGAAGTTGTGAATTATCCACGCCGGATTTGATAACGGCAGCTCCGACCCTTGCGCGATTTGGCGAAATGAGGAACTCGGCGCACAGATAGCCACTGTCAGCGGAATCAAAGCTCCGATTAAAAGCATCAGCCCCGGAAGTTTGCGTCGGTCGCGGAAAAGCAGCATCACTGCACCTACACTCGCTATCAGTATCGCTGAATATAATTCATGCATCCAGCTGACCATAAAACCCAGGAAAAATGCAAAGCCCGGCGAGAGAGGGCGCGAAGATGTCAGCCAGCGCCAAATCGTGTAAGCCCATAAGGCCGTAGGCAGGCTATAGTTAAGTATCCATACCGCCAGTGACATTCCGTTATACCATGGCAGAAGAAATACCGCTCCGGCCATGCAGAGGGTGAAAAGCAAGTAGTGACGCTTCCAGACGCCGCTTACAAGAGCCATACTTTGAAGCATCCATATTACTGATATGGCAGCCACGAAATCACCGATACGCGGGGGCAGCAGGTAGAGATAGACTCCGACAGTCTGCACAAATCGGATGTTATCATAAAACCATTGGCGATTATAATGGAAGCGGAGAATGTCGATAAATCCGTCCGACGTCGGGTTCTCCCTGAAAGCAAGCCACATGTTTGACCATCCTGCGCACTCCCAGATAAGCGGACTCCAGAAAGTTATGAAAAATACGGCCGTACCGATCAGAACGATCGGCAATATGTAAGCATACTTGTGAAGGATCTTGGAACCCGGTCGCATAATCTGTTGTTATTATCGCGTTTTCGATTAATTCAGGGAGGTAATGTTTATTTCAACCGTATGAATTTCACGCTGTCGATTTCGACGCCCTGCAGCGCTATGGCCATAAATGCCTTCTCTTTGGTGTTTACCATCGTGAAAGTGTCGGTCGGCAGAGGTAGAGGAAGAAAGTATCCGTTGGTGCGCACTTCCTTTCCGGAGCCTTTGATTATTATATCGAACGAGTCCGGGCGCTCCTCCGGAACCTTACCTATAATGTGTTGGCCGTATTGGTAAAGGGTAGCACCTTTGAGGTCAGTGGAAAGCCGCCGCGAGGATTCGGGTGTGAAATTTTGCAGATAATACGGATAGACTTTGCGGTCCTCGAGCCAGTCGATGCCGGAAGTTGAACTCACTTTACGGGCTGTGATTAGATTGGTCCAGAAGTCGTTAGGCGGATATTTCACGAAACTGACCCGATATGTTCCGCTTTCGGCGTCCCGATTCTGCTCCGCATCATCAATGAGTGAGCGATATTCCCAAGCTAACCGTATGGCGGCGATATAGCTCACGGCCACCACTGTCCAGAGCACAGCAGTAAGGATTCTGCGCCGGTGTAATACTTTCGGCCACATCCGCTGTATGAACATCAACCAGAACAGGATGCCGCCGAGATTCACACCCCAGGACACACGCGGTGCGCCCCCCATGAGGCACGAGACCACCAGACCGGCCAAGGCTCCGAAGCCGACGGCCCAATAGACGGCATCCGAACAGCGCCGGCGTACACGTCCGTTCAATCCGCTTATGGCCGCCAGCGCCAGCGTGGGCAGAGCCATGATATTGTAAACCCACCATGAGGGATAACGGAAAAATAGAATAGTGAATACCGATTCGCCGGTATGATTCGCGCGATAGGATGTACATGGAGCCAGCGTCGCTACAATTATAGGAATTAACGCCCCGCAGATGAGCAGCAACGCAGTCCGGTTGCGACGGTCGCGGTAAAATATCGTCACTCCCGCCACACTGCCGATTAGCACCGCACCGTAAAGTTCATGACCCCAGGCGGTTAAGAAAGCGAGAAAGAAAGCCGACGCGCCCAGAGGCCGTGGAGCGATCAGCCACCGCCATAGCGTGTATGCCCAAAGAGCCGCCGGGAGCGCGTAATTTAGGCACCATACCGTGCAGTACATATCGTTGTACCACGGCAACAGAAACACCATTGCGAAGGCCAAAACGGAAAATGCCGTGAAATTCCGTCGCCATACTCCCGCTACCATGGCCGACGCCTGAAACATCCACACCGTCGAGGCCGAGGCTGCCAGACACAGGAAGACATACGGCAGGAAGAAAAGGAAGTAACCTGCGGTCTGCGGAATTCGTATGTTGTCTCTGGTCCATTGGTAGGTGAAATGGTTGTCGAGCGCGTCCATGAAGTTGTCGAACGACGGTTCGTTAAGAAACGCCGACATGCGCAGCGGCCAGCCTTGTTCTTCCTGCGTGGCGGGCTGTATATAGCTGAGCAGGAAGGCGCATAGCCCGATCAATAGAAGCGGAATCAGGTAGCGGTAACGTGATGAGGAATATGTAAGGAGGCTGTTCATCTGAGGGAGGCTTTTACTTGTCGGTGTCGAGTTGCCGGCGTACTGATTCTTCGTGGATGCCGGTGAATATGCGGCGCATGAAGTCTGGCGACAGGCCACGTTGTTCGCCGAGGTCAACCCGCAGCCGCATCATGTCCTGATAGCGCGACGGTTGCACCACGCTTATGCCGCGTTCGTGTTTGTATGTGCCGATTCGCTCCGCCAGTTCCATCCGTCGCGCCAGGATCTCTACGAGCGATTCATCAAGACGGTCGATCTGTTCCCGCAGGTCTTCGAGGGTGGTGTCATTGGCCGGAGAATCTGATTTTTCTGTTGTGGCGATATCCGAGAGCAGCGCGGCGATCTGGTCGGGTGTGAGTTGTTGGGCTGAGTCGCTCAGAGCTTTGTCCGGATCAGTATGCACCTCTATCATCAGTCCGTCGAACCGTAGGGTCACAGCCTTCCGGGCCACATCCTCCACAAGTCCTCTACGGCCCGCGATATGACTCGGATCGCATACCACGCTGAGGCCCGGAAAACGCCGTTTTAGCTCGAAAGCGATGCTCCAGTGAGGACGGTTACGGTAGACCTGCTCGCCGTATGCTGAGAATCCGCGCAGCACTGCCCCAAGACGCGTCACGCCCGCGTCGGCGAGCCGCTGCAGTGCGCCTATCCACAGCTCGAGATCCGGGCTCACGGGATTCTTGACCAGCACTATCGGTTTGTGTTCAACGGCTGTCAGAGCGTCGGCTATGGCCTGCACTGCGAAGGGGTTGGCGGTGGTGCGCGCGCCTATCCAAAGGATGTCGACACCCGCCTGCACGCATTGAGCTACGTGTTCAGGCGTGGCAACTTCGGTAGCCACACGCATGCCGGTCCGCTCTCTGACCTCACTAAGCCAGGGCAGTCCCTCGGCGCCTACACCTTCGAAACCTCCGGGGTGTGTTCGGGGTTTCCACAATCCGGCGCGGAATGTGCGCACACCGGTCTGTGCCAGCCTGAGAGCGGTCTCGAGAGTCTGTTCGCGGCTCTCGGCGCTGCATGGCCCGGCCATGACGCCTATGACTTCTGACGGCAGCGGTCCTATGTGGTCAAGATTCGACATTTAGAGTGGTAATATGACAAATCGAGCCGCGGAGTCCGGGCTCGATTTGTCTGTGATTAGGTGTTATCAGTCGGCGTTGAGGTTCACGCGTTTGAATTCAACGACCTTAAGGCCTGCCTGCGATTTTTCGAGATACTGGCCGATGGTGAGGTCGCCGTCCTTCACGAATTCCTGCTCTACGAGGCAGTTTTCCTTGAAGAACTTGTTGAGACGCCCCTTGGCGATGTTTTCGATCATCTGGGCGGGGAGGTTCGCTGCTTTTTCTGCACCTACCTTTTCAGCGATTTCAACAGCCTTGTCGGCTTCTTCGCGGGTGAGCCAGCCTTTGGCTATGTTGCTTTCGATGTGGTCGGCGGAGTCAACGAGGTTGGGGTTGATGCCGGCTTTCTTCTGTGCGGCTTCAACGGCCTTTTTAACCTGCTCCTGCTTGGTTTTTTCAACAGCCACGTTGTATTCGGAATCTTTTACAGACTGGGGAACTGAGTCCTGGTCGATGGCTACGGGGTTCATCGATGCCACCTGCATGGCTATGTCGCGGCCTACCTGATAGTCTACGTCGGCGTAGTTGAAGCCGGCGATTGTAGCCAGCTTGTTGCCGAGGTGGTTGTAGGAGGTGGTGCCGGGAGCTTCGATGAATTCGTATGCTGAGATTTCGCTCTTTTCGCCGGTTTTGCCGCTTTCTTCGGTCACGAGGTCGGCAACGGTACGGCCGTCGATCACGAGGGCTTTGAGTTCGTCGAGGCTCTTGACTTTGGCGGCCACAGCTGCGTCGAGAATCTGTTTGGTGAGGGCTACGAAGCCTGCGTTCTTGGCCACGAAGTCGGTTTCGCAGTTCAGTGCCACGATAGCGGCGAAGTCGCCTTCATTCTTCGAGAGCACGCAGCCTTCGGCGGCGGTACGGTCTTCGCGTTTTGCGGCTACTGCCTGACCCTTTTTGCGGAGGATCTCAACGGCTTTTTCGATGTCGCCGTCAGTTTCGGCGAGAGCTTTTTTGCAGTCCATCAGGCCGGCGCTTGTGAGGTTGCGCAGCTTGGTGATATCTGCCATTGTTACTGCCATGATATTATAATGTTTGGAGGTTTGACAATGTGTGGGTTTGATTTTAAATATCCCGCTACGGAGAGTCATGTTTAGATGAGAATCCGCAGCGGGAGAAAAGGTGATGGTTGCGGAGCTTTTATTCAGCTGCGGGAGCTTCGGCGGCTTCGGCTGCGGGAGCGGCCTTGCGCACGCGACGGCGTTCGCGCTTGGGTGCTGCGTCTTCGGCTTCACCTTCAGCTGCGGCTACGTCTACTTTTTCAGCCTTGCGTTCTTCCAGACCTTCCTTCATGGCGTCGGTGATGGCACCCACGATGAGTTCGATGCTCTTTGAAGCGTCGTCATTTGCGGGAATCACGAAGTCGATGTTGGTGGGGTCGGAGTTGGTGTCCACCATTGCGAACACGGGGATGCCGAGGCGGTTGGCTTCAGCCACTGCGATGCGTTCCTTAAGCACGTCTACTACGAAAAGGGCTGAGGGCAGACGGTTGAGGTCGGCGATTGAACCGAGGGTCTTTTCGAGTTTGGCGCGCTGACGGGTGATCTGGAGGCGTTCGCGTTTCGAGAGGTTGTCAAAAGTGCCGTCCTTGGTCATTTTGTCGATGGCGGTCATCTTTTTAACAGCCTTGCGGATGGTGGGGAAGTTGGTGAGCATACCGCCGGGCCAGCGTTCGATCACATAAGGCATGTTCACGCTCTGGGCGAGGTCGGCGATAACTTGTTTGGCCTGTTTTTTGGTGGCTACGAAGAGCACCTTTTTGCCGCTCTTGGCATAGTCTTTCAGAGCAGCTGCAGCTTCTTCTATCTTCGCTGCGGTTTTATAGAGGTCGAGGATGTGGATACCGTTACGTTCCATGAAGATATAGGGCGCCATTGCGGGGTTCCATTTGCTTTTGAGGTGGCCGAAGTGGCAGCCTGCTTCAAGGAGTTGGTCAAATGTGGGATTTGCCATAGTAGTTTTTGTTGTGTTGGGTTTACGTTCTTTGAGAAGTCAACCGGGGGGTAGGGAACGTGTCCATCCTGCCGGTTTAGATACTAAACTCTGAGTGTCATCCGGCTATGCGGATAACGGGCAAACGCGAAATTGGATATAGTGTATATTAGCGTTTGCTGAACTGGAAGCGCTTGCGTGCTTTGGGCTGACCGGGCTTTTTGCGTTCCACAGCGCGGGGGTCACGGGTCATGAAGCCGTGCTTGCGGAGGAGGGCCTTGTCGTCGGGGTTGATTTTCACAAGTGCGCGGGCGATTGCCAGACGGAGTGCTTCAGCCTGTCCTTTGTAGCCGCCGCCGTCCAGATTCACGTGGATGTCGTATTTTTCAACGATGTCCAGCAGGCTCAGGGGCTGCTTTACGATGTACTGAAGAATCGAAGAGGGGAAATACACTTCGAGGGGGCGGTGGTTGATGGTGATGGTGCCGTTACCCTCTTTGAGGATCACGCGAGCCACGGCGGCCTTACGGCGGCCTACTGCATTAACATTTTCCATGTCTTACGATTATTTCACTTTGTTGATATCGATAAATTTGGGAGACTGCGCTTCGTGAGGATGGTTAGGTCCGTTGTACACGTGCAGGTTCTCGATCAGGCGGCGACCCAGACGGTTCTTGGGAAGCATGCCTTTCATCACGCGGAAGAAGAGCGGGTGAATGCCGGCGTGGAGGTGCTTGTTGTACGATTTCTTGATAAGCACTTCGGGGGTGAGCTCGCGCTGACCGCCGGGATAGCCGGTGTAGTTCAGGTAGATCTTCTCGGTGAGTTTCTTACCGGTAATAACAATTTTGTCGGCGTTGATGATGATTACGTTGTCGCCGCACTCGGTGTAGGGAGTGTAGGTGGGTTTGTTCTTCCCGCGCAGGATTTTAGCGACTTTCGAGCACAGACGGCCGAGAACCTGGTCGGTGGCGTCGATCACTACCCATTCGCGATCGATCGACTGTGCGCTGGGAGAAACGGTTTTGTAGCTTAAAGTATCCACTTTTTAATTGATTGATTAATAGATAAATAATTTGACACACCGGCTCGCAGACACTCGGCCAAAAGCGCACACGTCCGGGTATGTCTCAGTTTATTTGGACATAATCGGTCTGCAAAGGTACAACTTTTTCAGCTTATGTGCAAGTATTTTCGCTTTTTGAAGTCTAAAAATGAGGAATATATTGCTCCGGACCTCTGAACATTGGATGCCGGAACTCGCATCTTCAAGTCCCGGCATCCGCGTATGAAAAGCTTGATTCGTATCGATTATTTACTCTTTACTATCAATGTCATGTTTTGCTTGTCTACCGTGATCGACGCGATATTGGAGGCGGGGAGCGCCTTCAGCTCTGAATCGCTTATCTCCTTTCCGTCCAGCAGAATGGTCATATTGCCGAGAACAGATAACGCGTTTCCGTTATTTGAGACGATTGATCCATCCTGATTGCCGCTCGTTTTACCTATTGATACTGAGTGTGCGTCAGCGACGAAGTTTTCAAGATTGAACGGAATCTCTTCGCCGTTGGCTGTGAGAATCATGCTCGCTTTCTTCAGCTTGCCTGAGAACGGGAATGTCGCTGTTATGGTCGCCGAGCCCTTCGTCAGGTTGCACTGTATCGACTTGGCCTGATAGGTCTTGCCGTCGTTGGTTATGGTCACGCCAGTTACGGTCAGACTGTTGCCCAGGCCTTCGCCAGCTATCACGGCGGTGGTCTCGCTGCCGGAGTCGTTCAGGTTCGTTACCCTGTAATAACGCACGGTCGTTTTGTCTTTAGGAAGATTTTCACTACCTTTGCCGACGGTAACATCGCTGCTGCCGATAGTCGTGACCGCGGCACGTACAGCCGGCACGGAGGCCACACAGAGTGCCAACGCGAGAGTCGGCACGAGCGCGAGGGCTTTGAATTTACGCCCCGCACTGCTTTTTGCTTTGTACATCATGGTGATACGTTTATTAAGTTTACTATGATTCAGGCTGTTGGCTAAGGACGGGAATCTGCTGCCAACAGCTTTTTTTATCAATAACATCTGATACTCCTGCGTGTCATGTCCGCTGTCTATCACTGCCATGTCGGCCTGAAATTCGTGTACGAGCATGAGTTCGTCACGCATGAGCCACGCCGCCGGATTAAACCAGTTGATGATGCACACGGTCTGCGCCGCGAGCAGGTCTATCCAATGTCGGGCCGACACATGCTTAAATTCGTGAACAGCGATGGCCTGATAGCCCTTGGAATAGTCTTCGCGGCTTATCACCACATAACGCATCCAGCTGAACGGCGCATATTTTTCATCTTCTGTCACAACCAGAGTGTACCCCCCGCGCTCTGTTTTCTTTCCTTTGCGGATAACATTTATAAGTCTGATCCACGTTGCGACAGTCAGTGCTGCCGCAATTGTCATCCCTGCTATATAGATAATGAGAAGAATCATCGCCCAGACGGGTTTGTTGACAGGCTCTGCCGTCGCACCGATGAAATCGAGTTGGGTCATTGTCTCCGCTCCCGTGCCAGTCATATCGTTTGCGTTTATCAATGGCAGTATGGCCGGGACGGCTGCGAACGACACGAAATAGATGAGCAACAGCACTGCACGGTTGAAGCTGTGCTGATTGTCTCGCGCCAGAAAAATCCGGTATGCGAGATACATTGCGAGCATCATCAGTCCGCTCGTTATTGAGTATGAGAGAAACGCGCCCATGTCACTTGCCTTTGCGCTCTACGAGTCGGAGCAGTTCTTTTAATTCTTCAGCTGAGATTTTCTCTTCCTCTACCAGTGCTGACACAGCTCCGAAGTAGCTCCCTCCGAAATAGTTCTTTATAAAGTGGCCGAAACTCTTGTCTCTGAAATTCTCTTTCGGCACAGTGGCATAATAATGAAATGACCCGCCAGCTTCGTTGTGGTCAACGAATCCCTTTGCCTCTAATCGGCGCATCACTGTCGATAGCGTGTTGAAATGTGGTCTGGGATCGGGATAGAGATCTAAGAGTTTGCTTATTGATATAGGTCCGTAGGTCCAGAGAAACTGCATGAGCTCCTCTTCCTTTGGGGTGAGCTGGTCTTTTGTGGCTTTTTTCATAACTATATTTGTAGTTTGCGATGCAAAGTTATAAACTATTTTTATAGTTGCAAAATCATCCGCCGGCTTTTAATCTTTATTAACTATAAAAGTAGTTTAAGACCGGTATGACTCCCTCGGCTCCCGGATTTGCCTAATCCGCGTTTTTTCACTAACTTTGCCTCTCTCAGTCTGATAATCGCCGCGTCGGTACTCTCCGGACCTTATCACACATTAATTCATTGTACCCCGAAAATGACAGAAAATACAAAAACACGAGTTAAGTTTGCATCACGCTTCGCTGCTGTGGCCACAACCGTCGGATCTTCTGTCGGTCTCGGCAATATATGGCGCTTTCCGTTCGAGGCCGGGCAACACGGTGGCGGAGCCTTTCTGCTTTGTTATGTGGTGTTTGTCTGTGTGCTCGGTGTGCCGCTTCTTTGTGCTGAATTTTGCATGGGGCGTGGCACACGGTCTAATGTCCTCGGAGCTTATCGCACTCTGCAGGGTCGTGGGCGGTGGCATTATGCAGGCTATCTCGGCATAACCGCCTCGGTGCTCATCCTGAGTTTTTACTCTGTAGTGGCCGGTTGGACACTCGAATATCTTATTCAGTCGTTATCCGGAGCGTTGAAGCTCACTGACACGCCGGCCGGCCACGCTGAATTCGAATCACTGACGACTGGCTGGCGTCCGCTGCTGTGGACTGTGTTGTTTCTGCTAACAAATTTCGGGGTGTTGATCGGTGGAGTCACACACGGCATCGAACGTATGTCAAACATACTGATGCCGGTACTCTTTGTCGTTTTGTTGGCTTTCTGCATCAACTCTTTCACCTTGCCCGGTTTTGGGGCCGGTATCGAGTTCCTTTTCAGCCCGGATTTCTCCAAGATAACTCCCGCGGTGCTTCTGAGTGCCATGGGCCAGGCGTTTTTCTCGCTAAGTCTTGGTCTTGGGGGCATGATGACCTATGCCTCGTATTTTTCTGAAAAGACTCGACTTGCGCGCACCGCCACCATCACCGCCGGACTCGATACCCTTGTGGCCGTTCTTGCCGGTGTGATGATTTTTCCGGCTGTATTCTCCTTCGGTTTGTCACCGCAGGCCGGACCGACACTCGTCTTCGAAGTATTGCCGTATGTTTTCTCCCGACTCCCCGGCGGGGCTGTATGGTCTGTTCTGTTTTTCCTCCTTTTGGTCATAGCCTCGTTGACCAGCACGGTATCCATGAGCGAGATAAGCATCTCATATCTCTGCGAGGAGAAACACATGAGCCGTCGCCGCGCCACCACTGTCAGCTCTGCAATAGCTCTGATTGGAGGAGTTCTATGTGCGCTGAGTTTTGGCCCGCTGGACAGTTGGATGCTGTTCGGAATGAATATTTTTGACCTTTTCGACTATACGGCCTCGAATGTCTTCCTCCCCGTGGGCGGTATGATATGCTGCATATTCGTGGGTTGGAAAGTCGATAGAAAATTCCTCCGTCGCGAGTTTGCCGTCAATACTCCGGGGCGTAAGCGTCTGTTGCAGATTCTGGTATTCACACTCCGCTGGATATGCCCGGCAGCCATATTCCTCATCTTCCTGAACTCGATAGGGTTGATATGACCTTGTTCAGCGGTACGCATGCCCTGAATGCGCCGGAATTTTCGTGATTATCCGCCGATTGGCTTCTTTCGGCATACGAGTGCGCCTGTTCCGAGGGTCACGACAGCTCCGGCTGCATATGAGTACCATGCCACTCCCAGACCTATGAATTGGGGTGAGATGAACACATAGCTGCTAACAACGAATGTCATCACAAGGGCGGGAATAAGAGAAATCCATACACATTTGCCGCGCCGCATCAGCCATACGGTTATCGCCCATAGTGTCACTGCCGCAAGAGTCTGGTTGCTCCATGCGAAATAACGCCAGACGATGCCGAAGTTTACTTGCGTGATGGCGAAGCCGATTACGAACAGCGGAATACAGATGGCGAATCGTTTCCAGAGTGTACGCTGATCGATGTTGAAGATGTCGGCGATTATGAGCCGCGCCGAGCGGAATGCCGTGTCGCCTGAGGTGATCGGGGCTGCCACCACCCCGAGTATGGCCAGGATGGCGCCGATCGTCCCGAGCGAACCGCGCGAGATGGTATCCACCGCCCAGGCGGCGTTGTTGCCGTGCGCGCCGAGTGCGTCGTTGAGCGCAGGAACGCCCCCGAAGAATGCCATGGCGGCCGCTGCCCAGATCAATGCTATGATGCTTTCGGTGATCATGGATCCGTAGAACACGGCCCGGCATTCACGTTCGTTGCCCACGCAGCGGGCCATAAGCGGACTCTGAGTGGCGTGAAATCCTGAGATGGCTCCGCAGGCTATGGTGATGAACAGTGTCGGGATGATCGGCAGTGACTCAGGATTCGGCTGATAGTTGTGGAAATCAAGTTCGGGCACATTGAAATCGCCGAAGAACACGGCCCCTAACAGCCCGGCGGCCATTATCAGAAGCGCGGCTCCGAAGATGGGATACAGCCTGCCGATTATTTTGTCCACCGGCATTATCGTGGCAAGTATGTAATATGCCAGTATGATCCACACCCACCATTGGGTCGTGATCGTCGGCACGAGATTGTTGAGCAGTTCGGCCGGGCTGAGCATGAACACCGCGCCCACAAGCACCATCAGCACTATCGAGAACCAGCGTACCATGTGCCGGGCACCACCTCCGAGATAATCTCCGATAACCTCAGGCAGCGATTTGCCGTCGGCCCGCACAATCATCATTCCTGAAAGGAAATCGTGCATTGCTCCGAAGAAGATTCCGCCGAGTGTGATCCACAGGAAGGCCACCGGTCCGAAGCATGCGCCAAGGATCGCACCGAAAATCGGCCCCGTGCCCGCTATGTTGAGCAATTGAATCAAAAACACTCTCCATCGGGGTAGGGCGATATAGTCCACTCCGTCGGCCAGTCGCACACAAGGTGTGGCTTTCGTCGGGTCAACTCCGGCTACACGTTCAAGCACGCGTCCGTAGGTGAAATATGCGGCTACAAGGGCTGCAAGACAGATTATGAATGTGATCATTTCGGATCGGTTCTTACTTGATTAAGACCAGGTTCCCCAATATTTGTTAATGCTGAGGACGCATATCGCCGAGAGATTTTTGTCT
>CAMWNG010000051.1 GCA_947175575.1 uncultured Bacteroidales bacterium
AGTAGGTAACCGCCCCCTCCGCCCCGACCTCCCACAGAGGCCGGGGCTTTTTTTGCATTCAGCTATCCTTGCGGATTTACAGAAAAATTCGTAATTTTGCACAAAATGTAATTATGCAAAATGAATAGAGTTGTTTCCATAGGACTCTTGCTTTTAGGAGCTGTAATGTCATTGTCGGCTGCCGAAAAGTCGTTTACAATATCTTTCGGTGCAGACAAGGCTTCTACCACCTCGCTGACAAACGCAACATTCCTTGATGCTGTCAGCTATGGCAAATCATATATAGAGAAGGTCACGAGTGTCGTTTCTGTTTTTCCGGAGACTGATGCCGTGCGTCTTTCATCGAATAAAACAAACGGAAAGTTCAATATCAGTCTTGCCGAGGATGCGCGGGTTGTTGCAAAACGTATTGTGATAAACGCAGCCAGATATGATAATGACAGAGATGCGGATGCTGCGGTGATGATAAATTCGGAGACGCTTGAAATACCATCAATTACCCCGGATGATTATACAATACATATTCCTTCGCGTCCGGAGAAGACTTTGACGAATCTGATTGTAGACGCGGAGCATCGGCTTTATCTGTATTCTATCACGGTGTTTTATGATGATGATAACGGAGCAGTTGAACCAGAAAAAGAACAGGTTTCAGCCCCGGTCATTACTCCTGCCGGCGGTCGCGTATCCTCCGGGACTTTGGCCAGCATAGCCTCCGAAACTCCCGGTGCGATGGTGTTTTATACGGTTGACGGTTCAGTTCCCACTTCATCGGCCTTGGAATTCACGGAACCATTTCCGGTATATCAAGATATAGTAATCAAGGCTTTTGCCATAAAGGAAGGGATGAATCCGTCGGAAACGGTAACGGCAGAGTTCTCGGTGCATGACGCCGGAGCCGAACAAATCGCAGAATTCGATTTCAGCCGCCCGGAGAGTCTTTCACCGTCGGTTTCGGTGCCTGAGGTAAAGGAGTGGATTGAACTTGATGGCCGTACATTTACGGACGGAGATGTAGCCGTGACCTTCAATGCAACCGGAACGGGAAATACGGCAGTCCGATTGTATCATTCCTATGATGCCGGAACGGATGTGCGCCTGTATGACGGTGACAGTATGACCATACGTTCGCTCAATCCGAATTTCGTTATTGACAAAGCAGAATTCGTGACCTCGCTCAGCGGAGGAAGTGCTGATGTCGACTTTGAAGCATCAGTGGGAGAATATGTATGGCTCGACAATACATGGGTTTCAGGAGCCGAAGCTGTTTATGAGGTGGTGTTGACATCCCGGCTTCAGAGCCGCATCGCTTCGATGAACGTAAGTCTTAAGAATCTCTCCGGTGTGGAAGCCGTGGATTACGATCACGACGTAAAGGCAGTTTTTTATAATCTTCAAGGAGTGAGAATCGGTGCCGGAGCTCCCTCGCCCGGACTTTATATCCGGATATCCGGTCGTAATGCTGAAAAAATTATTGTTCGTTAACCTGAGAAAATATTTGAGATATGAAAATCTTTTCATCGGATGAAATCCGTGCCATCAAACAGTTCACTCTCAGGGAACAAGGAATCAACGAACGGCAATTTATCGAGAATGTCGGTGAGACGCTCGCTTATGAGATCGCCGCTCTTGTTGCTCCGGAGAGACGCCTCGTGGTGTTCGCCGGGCCGGATCTTAACGGAGCATATGCGCTTACAGCTGCCCGGCATCTCGTTCGCAAGGGCTATAAACCGACGGTATATCTGTTCAATGTCGGTGGTAACAAACTGTCGCCGGACTGTGGAGCCACAAAAGACATGTTCGTGGAGGAACACGGAGCTTCCCTGCTCACCGAAATCAGCGGACTACAGTTTTCGATGCCCGATCTCGGAGGCGATGTGACTGTAGTGGACGGTATATTTGGAACAGAGCGCATCAAGCCCATTTCCGGCGGTTACATGTCCATAATTCAATATATCAACGAGATGAAACCGCAAGTCATCTCGATTGAAGTGCCCTCCGGATTGCTGGTCGATTCAGTCGACGGTATGATAAACCGCAATATCATCCACGCCGATCTGACTCTTGCCCTCGGTGTTCCTCGTGTAGCGTTCTTCATAAAAGAGAATGCGGAACTTTTCGGAAAATGGAAAATTGTGCCGGTCGAATACAGCAAGACCGCGCTTGACCGCGCTCCGTGGAAGTTCCGGCTCATAGAGAGATCGGACATGCGGCATCTCATCTCTCCGCGTGATCCCTTTGCCACGAAAGCGGACTGTGGACATGCTGTGATTTTCGCGGGGTCGTACGGTATGCTCGGGGCTGCCGTACTCGCTGCCAACGGTGCCTTACGTGGTGGCGTAGGTAAAGTCACGGTCCATGCTCCCCGGTGTGGTTTCTATGTGTTGCAGACGTCAGTGCCATGCGCCATGTTCGAGAGCGATCAGGGCGACATTGCAATTACAGATATAGAACTTACACGCAATTATAACTCAGTGGCCTTGGGTCCGGGAATCGGTACAGCCGATGCGACTATAGACGCCCTCGATGCTTTCCTAAAGCTGGCGAACGCCAACTCGCGCCCGCTCATACTTGATGCCGACGCCCTCAACTGCATTTCCATCCGTCCATCGATGCTCAATCATATTCCTGTTATGAGCATCCTTACACCCCATGCGGGCGAATTTGACCGACTGTTCGGCAAACAGCCCTCCACTTACGCACGTCTGCTTCGCGCTATAGACGTAGCACGCCAGCGCCATATAATCATTATACTAAAAGGCAGGTTCACGGCCATTGTGCGTCCCGATGGTAAAGTTTATTTCAATCCGTCCGGAAGCGCCGCACTCGCCACTCCCGGCAGCGGCGACGTGCTCACCGGCCTCCTCGCCGCTTTCCTCGCCCAAGGCATGTTGCCCGAATTCGCTGCACTCGCCGCTCCATACATTCATGGCCTCGCAGGCGAGATGGCCGCTGAATGCCGCGGGATGTTCGGTGTGACGGCAATGGATGTGGCCGATAATCTCGGACGCGCCATTGATACCGTGTTTTCCGATACGGATTCCCAGTTTATCACCCACTCTCCTCAATATTGAATGATGAAACGATTTTTGATTCCGATGACCCTCGCAGCCATGTCGCTGTTTCCGTCCGCGCTTTCCGCACAGAACACCCAGCGCCTGACCGCAGCCAAGTCAAATGAATATGGCCTGATATATTCACTGCCTCAGACAGCGCTTGACATCACGGTCGAGACAACTCATACTGTCTCACGACCTGGCGAATTTTATAATTATGCACGCCGTCATCTCTCCATCAATAATGCTGTCACCGCAGAATCAAACAAAACGACAGTTACTTCGGTGACCATCGTGCCGCGTGGAGTCGCCGATCCGGACAACCGTTGGATGGTTCAGTTCAAAAGCGGAACCTCGCCGTTTATCGTACTTAATTCTGCCGGTATCCCACTGTCGGTCAATGCCGAACCGTTATCTGCCGAATCGCCCGTATTACCTGTCGCTAAAAAAGCGGAGCCAACTATTCTTGAGCGTGATGTGGCCCGGCAAGCCATGACTCAGGACATGATAAGATCTTCATCAACCTCAAAAAAGGCCGAACTTGCTGCTGCGCGGATTTTCGAATTGCGTGACATGCGTTCGGATATCCTTTCCGGTCAGTCAGACAATCCGCCGGCCGACGGCAAAGCCATGCAGCTCGTCCTCTCCAATCTTGCCGAGCAGGAAGAAGCCTTGACAGCGATGTTCGCCGGAACCACAACCACATGGACAGATGTGCGCACCTTCACCGTCCTGCCCGATTCGACAGGGATGGCACGTGAGGTATTAGCGCGTGTTTCCCCAAGGGAGGGAATAATTGAAGCCGACAATCTCGCCGGCGCTCCGGTTTATGTGACAGTCAAGCCTCTCGATACCGCGGAATTACCGGTAAACGAGAAAGGCGAGATTAAGAAATTCCCCAAAGGCGGCTTTGCCTATTGTATACCCGGTAGTGCTTTAGTCACTGTAGAGTTCGATGGAAAGACTATAGCATCACAGGAAGTGCAACTCAGTCAGCTCGGTGTGACGTTCGGCATCGATCCTTCAGTTTTCACGGATAAAAAATCACCGTCGAAAGCCTATCTTGACCCGGCCACCGGCGGAATTCTCCAACTTGTACCCCTGTCCGAATGAGTGAAATGACTTCCGAACAACTTGTCGAATGGGATCGCCGTCATCTGTGGCATCCCTATACTTCGACGATTGAACCTCTGCCTGTTTATCCCGTCAGTCGTGCCGAGGGTTCTACCATTTGGCTGGAAGACGGAACGCGCCTCATAGACGGAATGTCCTCATGGTGGTGTGTGATTCACGGTTACAATAACGCCCGACTCAATCAAGCTGCTAAAGCCCAGCTTGACGACATGAGTCATGTTATGTTTGGAGGACTGACCCATCGTCCGGCGGTCGAACTCGGAAAAAAACTTCTGGAGATGGCCCCCCCGACCATGAACAACATCTTTTATGCCGATTCAGGTTCTGTGGCTGTCGAAGTCGCCATGAAGATGGCCGTTCAGGCAGCAATCTCAGCTTCCGGTGACCATTCAAAAACTAATTTCGCAACTATACGCAGCGGCTATCACGGCGACACCTGGAATGCGATGAGTGTTTGCGACCCTGTAACGGGAATGCACGGTGCGTTCGGGTCGGCTTTGCCTGTACGGTTCTTTGTGCCGCAGCCACGGTCAAGATTCGACGGCGAGTGGAATCCGGCCGACATCGAGCCGGTGGAACGCTTGTTTGAAGAACATTCGGCCGAACTCGCCGCTTTCATCCTTGAGCCCATAGTGCAAGGGGCAGGCGGCATGTGGTTCTATCACCCCGAATATCTCCGGTGTCTGCGTAAACTTTGCGACCGCTACGGCATCCTTCTAATTTTTGATGAGATCGCCACCGGCTTCTGGCGTACGGGGCGTCGTTTCGCGTGGGAATGGGCCGGAGTAGAGCCGGATATCATGTGCATCGGCAAAGGTCTTACGGGAGGCTATCTCACAATGAGCACTGTCCTTACCACCCGGGAAGTGGCCGATACCATATCGCGTGGCGAAGCCGGTGTGCTTATGCATGGTCCCACGTTCATGGCTAATCCTCTTGCATGTGCCATCGCTCTCGAATCAGTGCGCATGCTTCAGGAACAGAATATGCCCGAAGTCATCGCCCGAATAGAAAAGTCACTGCGGAAAGGACTCGAACCGGCACGTTCACTGCCCAATGCCACGGATGTCCGTGTGCTCGGCACCATCGGAGTCATCGAGGTTGACCGTCCTGTCGATGTTGGCGAGTTTCAGAAGCGATGCGTGGCTGAAGGAGTCTGGATAAGGCCTTTCGGACGTAATGTGTACGTAATGCCTCCCTATGTGATCACTCCCGAGGAACTTGAGCGTCTGACAGCTGCCGCTGTTAAACTTGTGAGTGAAATGCCTGCCTGATGAATTTTGACCTTACGCTTCAGCAACTGCAGTCCGAAGGTAATTTTCGGACACTTCCGGTCGACACCACTCCCGGCACGGTTGATCTGTCAGGCAACGATTATCTGGGTCTCGGGGCGGATGTATCATTACGCGAAAAATTTTTCAGCATCCGGCCTGTCTCATCCCTGGCCATGACCTCGGCTGCCTCGCGCCTGCTTGCAGGAAATCAGGCTGTATATTCCGATTTCGAAAACCTTCTGGCGAAAAGCTATGGACACGGACGCGCGGCTCTGACATTCAACAGCGGCTACCACGCCAACACAGGTCTCGTCAGCTCACTCGCCGATAAATCCACATTGATTGTGGCCGACCGCCTCGTGCATGCCTCCATAATTGACGGTATCCGTCTTAGCGGAGCTGATTTCGTGCGTTTCCCGCATAATGATTTCACGCGTCTGGAAGAAATAATGAAGGGTAGGGCGCAGAAGTACCCGCGTGTCCTCATCATAGCGGAAAGCGTTTACAGCATGGACGGCGACCGTAGTGACATCCCGGCTCTGGTAGCCGCGAAAAAACATCATCCGGATGCCATGCTCTATATTGACGAAGCCCACGCCGTAGGTGTACTCGGGCCCGGAGGCCTCGGACTAGTGGCAGCCGAGAGGCTTGTGTCCGAGGTGGACATCCTCGTCGGGACTCTTGGGAAAGCCCTTGCGTCTATGGGCGCTTTTTCGATTACAACTCCTGCCGTGCGCGATTTTCTGATCAACAAAGCCCGTTCGTTCATTTTCTCCACGGCCCTTCCCCCTGCGCAGCTACAGTGGAGCACCTTTATGTGGCTTACGGCCCTTGAAGCCGACAGTCACCGCAGTTCGCTCGCCGCGTTGTCGCGCACTTTGGCCGACATAATTCCCGGTGGTGCTCCGTCGCATATACGGCCATTTATTGTCGGAACCGCTAAAGGAGCCGTCGAGCTGTCCTTACTGCTTGCCGACAACGGATTCAAAGTCCTGCCTATACGTACACCGACGGTTCCGCCCGGCACCGAACGACTGCGCTTCTCACTGTCGGCTGATATAAAGCCTGAATCATTATCGCCGTTAAAAAAACTTCTGGCCGATGCGATACAGACTGGTAAGTGATACAGCTTCGTCGCGCCTCATACTGATATTCGCGGGATGGGCGATGGACAGCAATGTTTTCGGGCACATCTCGCGTCCCGGTTATGATGTGATGGTGATATGGGATTACACCAGTTTTCATATCGACTGGAGCATAACCGATCACTATGAGGAAATTTGCATCGTGGCATGGTCGATGGGCGTGTTCGCTGTGTGTGAGACCACCCAGGCCATCGACTATAAAGTCACCCGGCGTATAGCTGTCAATGGCACACCTATGCCCGTGAGTGACCTGTATGGCATACCCGAATCTGTCTTTCAAGGTACGCTTGACGGTCTGTCCGAGGCCTCGCTGCGCAAGTTTTACCGTCGGATGTGCCGTGACTCCCGAGCATTCGCTCATTTTTGCAGCCATGAACCTGTCAGAGAGGTCTCTGAACTTAAAAGCGAGCTTGAGTCTGTGCAGGAACGCACATTTTTCGGAGTCGGCGCAGACGTACGTTGGGACGAAGCGATAATCGGTCACGACGACCGAATCTTTCCTCGTCAGAACCAACGCCGCGCATGGGACAAACTCAATGTGCCTCATACAGAAATAGAAGACGGTCATTATGTCGACATAGCCGAAATCGTCGACCGATGCTTCGTGGATAAAAGCCTTGCCGGAGAGAGATTCGGAGCAGCCGTTGACACCTACGAAAGTCAGGCCGCCGTGCAGGCAGATGCGATCGACCGCCTGCTTGCCCGCTGTTCCTCACTGGGTGTGTGTGCAGCCGTTACGGCGGCCCGCGGGCGTGTGCTTGAGATTGGTAGCGGAAGCGGAATGCTTACCCGCCGGCTTGCCCGGCTTATTGGAAGTGCCGAATTCGATATATGGGATCTTGCGGCACCGTGTCCCAGACATCTCCCCGACAGACTCAAGATACGTTTTTTGAACTGCGACGCCGAAATGCAGATATCTCGTGTCCCGCGCGGTCAGTATGAATTTATTTTTACCGCTTCCACGGTGCAGTGGTTCAATTCTCCGGCATTGTTTTTCCGCAACTGCGCCCGAGCGCTTACCGATGACGGAATCCTCGCTCTCACCACATATACTATGGGGAACATGCACGAAATCAGCGATATCACCGGCATATCCCTGCCGTTGCTTACGCCCGACGCCTGGAAGAATGCTGCTTCAAGCCACTTTGAAATTCTTCACAGTCAGGCATATATCCGTGATCTGGATTTCGATTCGCCGCTTGATGTGCTACGGCACATGAAAGTCACCGGAGTGAATTCGCTTAGCCGTTCGTCGGGCGGATCTGTGAGTGCTTCGGAGGTGATCCGACGTTATCCGATGCGACTTGATGGTCGCTACCATCTTACCTATCATCCATTTATACTCATTCTCAGAAAAAAATGAAATTGCCGTACACCATATTTCTCACGGGCATAGACACAGATGCCGGAAAAACCTACGCGACAGCCTATCTTGCGAGGTATTTCATGAACCGCGGACTGTCCGTGATCACCCAGAAATTCATTCAGACCGGATGTGTTGATCAAAGTGAGGATATCGTGGCTCACCGTAGACTGATGAATCAGCCTCTTCAAGACGTAGACCTCGACGGCACCACCGCCCCGGTCATATTCACCTATCCGGCCTCCGCGCAGCTTGCCGCAGCGATCGATGGTCGGGAAATCGACCTCGGACTGGTCGATGCATCACGCCTTAAACTCGCCTCAATGTACGATGTGGTGATAATCGAGGGAGCGGGTGGGCTTATGGTTCCCGTTACGGATGACTGTTTTACAATTGATTACATATCACGCAACCATCTGCCCGTGGCACTTGTTACTAATGGTGTACTCGGCTCCATCAATCATACGGTGCTTTCGCTTGAGGCACTTCGAAATCGCGGGATAAGGCTGGATTACCTCATTTACAATCGTCATTTCGACACTGACAAGATAATAGCCGAAGACACGTTCAGTTTCATCAAGCGATATTGTCACAAATGGTTCCCCGACGCCGAAGTGATTGATATGCCATCATTTGATTCAATATAATATAACAACGATATGAAAAAGATTATAGCACTTACAATGCTTGCAGTGACTGTCTCAGCAGTTGCTCAAGGTGATCCCTATAAGGTGCGTGTGCCTCTTTCCCCCGATGACGCCGGAGCCATGGCCTTTCTCGTAAATTTTGATACCGAACAGCGAGTGGACTCCACACTCGTTTCGGAAGAAGGCGAAGCTCTTTTCCGCGGTACGGTTGACGAACCGTTCCTCGCCCGCGTGATTGTCGACGGCGCACGACTCGGACAGCTGATTGTAGAAAACGGATCGATAGTCGTCGATCCCGAAACACGTTCTGCTTATGGTTCTCCCCTCAATGATGAGAGCCGACGGTTTAGCGGTCAGCTCGCTGGGTTGGAACAGGAGTTCGCTACCGCTACCCCCGAACGTCAGGAAGTCATTTACAAGCAGTATATGCAGCTGGTGGACAGTGCCATGTGGGCTAATATTGACAATCCTTTCGGCTATCAGCTGTTCATCAGTAGCGCAATGGAACTTGAGCCTGCCGAACTCGAGAAGGTGGTGGCTGAAAATCCTGCGCTTGGCAAATACCAACGCGTACAGAAGCTCCTTGATATGAACCGTCGCAAGACAGCCACTTCCGCCGGAGCAAAGTTTGCCGACTTTGATGTTAACGGTCAGACCCTCGGGCAGTATGTCGGCAAAGACGGTAAGTACCTGCTCGTCGACTTCTGGGCCAGCTGGTGCGGACCCTGCAAACGTCAGATTCCCGTCATCAAGGAAATAGCTCAGAAATATGCAGACAAACTTAATGTTCTCGGCGTGGCCGTGTGGGATGAACCTGATGCAACCCGCCGGGCCATTTCCGACCACGGAATCACCTGGCCTAATATCATTGACGCTCAGACTATTCCTACCGATATCTACGGTATTTCAGGTATTCCATGCATAATGCTTATAGCTCCTGACGGCACAATCGTTTTCCGAGACCTTCAGGGCGATCAACTCAAATCAGCTGTCGCCTCCATACTCGGAGAATAATCCGTCTGATATGTGATTAACACCAACAACAAAGCCGCACACTTCATCGAGGTGTGCGGCTTTGTTGTTGGTAGTGATTGATCATTCATCCGGCCATGTCGGATCAGAGAATCTACGGTCATTATAGAGTGCGGGATTATCTATAATTATTTCCACTACTACTGATTTCTTTGGCCATTTCTTTTGTTCTTTTCCGTCAAGATAAAGTTTCGGAGACTTGTGAGCCTCTCTCTTATATTCGAAGTTCCAGCATTTTTCGCCGCGAGGCCATTCTATTTTTATATCGACAATCTTGTCATTGTAGATTTTGCCTGCATATTTTTCGAAATTAATCGCAAGTTCATAATATACGGCATTTGAAAAAAAGTGTCCACCGTCAATATATACCTCTTTATCAGACAGGCCTTTCAATTTGCAGAATTGAGCATGTGATGAGCTGCACCGGTAATCACTATAGCCATATGTCAGCGGGTCAGTCCAAGCATTTTCATAAATATTGTAGAATCTGTCATTATCCAAATCATACATGTACAGAGAGTCTTCGAGCGGACGCACCCAGAATCGGTTTAATTCTATAGGTTTGTCGTTTATGGTAATAACAAACTCATCATTAATTATAGATGGTAGCTCAGGATCGACCGTCAGCAGATTTTGACCGTCTTGCGAAAGAAGTCTTACATGAAAGTATGGTGTGCAATCTGAAATTGTCAAAAGTTCCTCGTCATTACATCCGGTAAAACCCAACGAAGCGATTAGAACGATAAACAGGATAACGCTCTTGCTCAATCGGCAAAATAAAACTTTATCTGAATACAGTATATTTTTCAATTGCATAGCGAAAAAATATAATTGAAGATGATGATTTGATTGCAAAGATAGTGATGTTTATATTTATCTCCAAATATTTTCTGTTTTTTTGTCGAATATTTTTGATTTATGATTAATTACTAATATGTGGATTCTATAATTTCAGGGTTAAGATATTGATTAACAGTCATCTGTCCGGAAAGAAAATTTGAAAGGAATATAAAAAGACCTTCAAAATTTTTTCAGGACAGCAGCGGATTGTTATAATGAACCGTTTTCCCGGTGACCGGTGGAGTTTATCTCCAGAAATTGGGGGTCAGTAGGACAAGGATGGTGTAGATTTCGAGACGCCCGGTAAGCATGATGAACGAAAGCACCCATTTGGCAGCCGCGGGCATGGTGGCGAATGTGTCACCATAGCCCGACAGCGAGGCCTCGAAGCCGGTGTTGCACATGCAGGAGAGGGAAGACACGTACGCTTCCACCGGGGCAATACCCATGAAGGACAGCACTGTGCCCCCCGCTGCTATTATCAGGATGAACAGACACATGAATGCAATCACTTTTGCCAGAAGTTCCTGCGAGACCATCCGGCCGTTCACCGTGACCGAAAGCACCGAATTGGGATGCAGGGCATGATAAAGCTCGTTCTTGATGAATTTGCCGAGGTACACCATACGGTCTATCTTGGCACCGCCGCTCGTGGAGCCGGCGCAACCGCCGCTTATCATCATCAGTATCATGAGCGAGAGCACGAAGGGCTGCCAAATATGGAAACCTGGTGCGAGATAGCCCGTAGATGTCATGCAAGAGATGACTTGAAAAACGGGGTCGATCAGGAGAGAACGTATGCTGATGTCGTCTGTCGCCAAATATTTAGCCCCGATGAAGAACAGCGAGAAAACGATAATGGCAATGAAGTACATGCGAAGCACCTCGTCGATGCGGATCTGACGCCATCGGCCTGTGACCAGGCGGAAAATTACGGCGAAATTGATGCCACCCATGAGCATGAACACCCCGACGATGCACATTACATAATCCGATTCGAAAATCGCTCCGGTCGGGTCAGCGGAGAAACCGCCTGTGGACATGGTGCCGAAGGCCAGGCAGACGGCATTGAACCAGTCCATCGGCGCTATGCGAAGCAGGAATACGGTAGCTAATGTCAGAACCACATAGATGCCATAGAGAGCCTTAGCTGTCTGACTGATGCGCGGCATGAGCTTATCGTGAGTGATGCCGGTGGTTTCGGCATTGAACATCTGCATTCCTCCCGAGGTGTTGAGCGCGGGAATGATGGCCAGGGTGAACAGAATGATTCCCATGCCTCCGAGCCATTGCATCATGGCTTGCCAGAGCACTATGGCATGGCTGAAACATTGGCCGTCAGATGATATCATAGTGGCACCTGTGGTTGTGAAAGCGGACATGGCTTCGAAGAAGGCGCTGCTGACATCAATCCTCGGCGATCCGGCTATGAAAGGAATCATGCCGAAAATCGAGAAGACGATCCACACAGAGGTGGTAAGAAGAAAACTTTCGCGTTTTCCCATTGATTTAGATGCCGGCCTTGTGTGCCACAGCAGATAGCCGATGAGGGCAGTGATACCGGACGACATAGCGAAGATGCGCCAGTCAGCCTCACGGTAAATCAGTCCTACGGCCGTGGGCGCAAGCATGAACAGGGCTTCGAGCAGCAGCAGCGCCCCAACCATGTGGGCGAGTTGCGGAAAATTTATGCGTCTGCGTTTCATCGGTCAGTTGAATAGACGCTCCACTTTGTGCAGCGAGCCGGACAGACACATTATCAGCACCTTGTCGCCGGCCTGCAGCTGGGTGTTGCCGGTTACGAGCATACCTTTGTTGTCGCGTATGAGAGCAGCGAGCGTCATGCTGCGGTCGAGTCGGAGATCTTTTACAGGGGCCTTTGTGATTTTTGCGCCGGGTTTCACTTCAAGTTCAGCCACTTCGGCGTCGGTCAGAGCCAGACATCGTGCGTTCGACGAGTCGTTGTCAAGCAGCAGTTGGAAAATAGAACTCGAGGCGAGCAGTTTCTTGTTGAGAACCGTACCGATTCCAAGAGCCTCGGCCTGGCGGATGAACTGGAAGTCCTCGACCTCGGCGATGCTTTTCTTTATGTCGTATTCCTTGGCGGATAGGGTTGTCAGAATGTTTGTCTCGCTGCTTGGCGAGAGTGCCACAAAGGCGTCACAATCCTCGATGCCTGCTTCGGCGAGAGTCTCGGGGTCGCGTGCGTCGCCGTAGAGGATTTCGGTGTCCGGACACTTTTCGGGCAGATGCCGGCAGACATCACGCGAATTCTCGATGATTGTGAACTTGAAGCGGTCGCCTGCCATATCGATCAGACGTATGGCGATTTTACTGCCGCCCATGATTAACACGCGCCGGATCTTATGCTGAACCTTACCGCATAGCTCGATGAGTTCGTCGACATGGTCGCGTAATGACGATATGTAGAGCACATCGCCCGGCTGCATGCGGTCATCGCCGCGCGGAATGATGGTCTCGTGATTGCGTCGTATGGCTGAGACGTGAAAGTTGGTTGACGAGCTTGCAAATTCCTTGAGTTGCATTCCGGCAAGTGGAGCATTGTCGCGCAGGCGTACGCCAACGAGGATTATCTGTCCGTCATGAAGTTCGAACCAGTTTCGCACCCATGAATGTTCCAGCGACGTTATTATCTCTTTGGCGGCGAGATATTCGGGATATATGAGATGATCAACCCCGATCTTGTCCATCGTGGTGCGGTTCTCAGGGTCCATGAAACTGTAATGCGATACGCGGGCCACAGTGACAGCCGCGCCGAGACTTTTGGCTATCGAGCAAGCCACGATGTTGTCGGCCTCATACGGAGTGACGGCTATGAACAGGTCGGCGCGATGGACGCGAGCTTCTTTTAGGGTAATGAACGAGATCGGCGAACCCTTGACAGTCATCAGATTGTACGACGAATCGAGTGCATCAAGGCGGTCACCGTTTTCATCGATGACGATGATGTCCTGCTCCTCGAACGTGAGAAGTTTGGCAAGGTGTGAGCCAACTTCGCCGGCTCCGGCAATCACGATTCTCATTTTTCACCGGGTTTTGCGTTTTTGACAATAGCGTCAAGTATGCCGGCGGCATCGAAACCGCATATTTCTTTAAGCTGCGGAAGTGTGCCTTGGGTGACGAACTCGTCCGGTATACCGAGCCGGATGACACGGCGGTCGAGGCCTTCTGAAGCGAACCATTCGGCCACGGCACCACCGAGGCCTCCATTGACGGTCCCGTCCTCAACGGTTATGACAGGCATGCCGGAGGCGGCAACCTCACGCAGAATTTCGGTATCGATCGGTTTTAGGAACACCATATCATAATGCGCCGCACTGATGCCGCGTTCGGCCGCAGATTTCACCGCCTTTTGGACATCGGCAGCGGTGGTGCCGATGGACAGCACGGCCACGTCTGTGCCGTCGGACACTCGGCGCCCTTTGCCTACAGCGAGCTTGTGCGGTTCGGAGAGCGCGTCGGGAAGTTCGCTTCCCCCGCGCGGATAACGGATTGCGAATGGAGTGCCGGATTCTGAAGCTGTAAGCATAAGGTCGCGCAGCATCTGACCGTCAGAGGGTGCCGACACGGTCATGTTCGGGATGGAACGGAGATACGCCAGATCAAGTGCACCGTGATGGGTCATGCCGTCCTCGCCCACAAGTCCCGCGCGGTCAATGCAGAATGTCACGGGCAGCCGTTGTATGGCCACATCATGGATGATATGGTCATAGGCTCTTTGCAGGAAGCTTGAGTATATAGCCACGAAAGGTTTCATGCCCTCTTTGGCGAGGCCGCCGGCGAAGGTGACGGCATGGCCTTCGGAGATACCTACGTCGAACACCCTGTCAGGCATTTCGGCCTGTAATACGCTCATCGATGTTCCGGATGGCATGGCGGCGGTGATTCCTACGATTTTCGGATCTTTGCGAGCCAGTTCAAGCAAAGTGGTGCCGAAGACATCCTGGAATTTCAACGTGTCCGATGTGCCGGACGTTTTGTCGCAGTTACGGTCGCCGGTCACGGGATCGAATTTGCCCGGCGCATGCCATTTGGCCGGATCTGCCTCGGCCGGGGCGAAACCTTTGCCTTTCACGGTCTTGAGGTGCAACAGTCGCGGACCATCCATGTCGCGGATGTCACGGAGCACGCGGACGATCTTAATTACATCATGTCCGTCAAACGGTCCGATATATCGGATATTCAGCCCTTCAAAAATATTCTGTTCGCTTACAATGAGCGATTTCAGACTGTTGTTGAAGCGCATGATTGCGCCCCGGCGCCGTTCGTCAACCAGACGCAGTCGGCGAAGCACCTTATACAGGCGGTAGCGCCAGCGGTTGTAGCCGGGTGATGTGGTCAGGTGAGCAAGGTAAGAGTTGAGCGACCCCACGTTGCGGTCGATCGACATGTCGTTGTCGTTCAGTACGATTAGCAGGTTATTGGGCGTATTGGCCGCGTTATTGATGCCCTCGAACGCCAGACCTCCGCTCACGGAAGCGTCGCCAATGATTGCCACGATATTACGTCTGCGTTCGTCCGACATGCGTGATGCCACAGCCATACCCAATGCAGCGGATATGGAATTGGACGCATGCCCTGCGGTGAAAGTGTCGTACTCGCTTTCATCCGGATTCGGGAAGCCGCTCAGTCCGCCAAGCTTGCGGTTCTCGCCGAAGCGGTCGCGGCGTCCTGTAAGGAGTTTATGACCGTAAGCCTGATGTCCGACGTCCCACACCAGACGGTCATAGGGTGTGTCGAACACATAGTGCAGAGCCACCGTAAGCTCCACAGCTCCCATGCTTGAAGCGAAATGGCCGGGATTGTCCGCGCATGCTTTTATGAGAAACTGCCGTATTTCGGCACACACCTCGGGGAGTGCTTCAAGAGGCAGTCTGCGCAGGTCGGCAGGCGAGTCGATCGAAGCAAGCCATCCCCCTTCCGGCTTCTCAATGGCGTTTGTCGGTGTGTTTAGGGTCATTTTTGACATATTTTTTATAGACGGGTACGAAGACAATAATTGCCGAAGCCACGATCACGAATGCAATGTAGGGCGTAAGACCGCGTGTTGCCACAAGTAGGGCGACCGTGGCGCCCCATGCCACAAACAGGAGTGTGAATCGGATTATATTCGCTGTCGTCATACCATTATATTTTTCACAAAGTTAATAAATCTCCATTATCCTACCAAATTTTATTGTCGAACCCTTGATGCCCGTCGGGAGGCTGACCGCCTCAGCGTTAACAAATATTGGGGAGCCGGGTCTAAATAATATGTCAGGGCAGATTGTGAGAAAATACAATTTTTTTTGTAATTTCGCACTTCCGGATGTCACGTTTGGCCGGCGTGTGCGTATCTATAGTGTATGGAGAAGACATATGACATATTGACGGCCTCGTTTCTTGAACTCCGATCGCGGTTGCACACTATCGCTATTAGGATGCTTCTTGACGATGAAGATGCCAAGGACGCCCTGCAGGACACGTATCTGAAACTGCGGGTGCGCGATGAGACAGCCTCGGAATCCGAAGCTCGAAACAAGCTCGTGGCAGTGCTCAGGAATGTGTGTATCGACCGTCTGAGACGCAGGCGCACGGGTCCGCTCGACGGGTCCGATGTGGCTGAACCCTCCGTGGAGCCGTATTCCGAAGATATATCACGGCTGGAGCATCTGCTTAAGACCGGACTGAGTCCGCTGCAGCTCAAGATCTACGAGATGGTGACGAACCGGGAAATGGAATACGACGAAGTGGCCCGTGAAACCGGGATGACCATCGAGGCCGTACGGACAAATATGAGTAGAACGAGAAAGAAAATACGTGAAAATTTAAAAATACTCAACCGATGAACCAAGACAAGGACAGATTGACAAAGGCGGAACTTGAGACCCTCTGCCGGCTGTATCTGGATTGTAAGCTTACAGCCGCCGAAGAGGTTGAGCTTGAATACGTTCTGTCGCTGACGGCGGAAACCTCTCCGCTGATTGATGAGACACGCCGGATGATGTCGGCGAGCCGGATTCTGGCTACACGACAGATGGGATTCGCTCCCCGGGTGCGTAGCCGGCGCCGTGTGTGGTTCGGAGCCGCGGCAAGTGTGGCAGTGATTATCGGAATGGCAGTGCTCCTGACCGCCCGGAACGAAAGCACGACGGAATCTCAGGATGTGTATATCGCGTACGTCTCAGGTCGTCAGGTTTCTGAAGCAGAGGCCCGACGTATCGCTCAGGCCGAACTGGAGACCATGCATCGTCTCTTACTCTCGGCAGAAAAACAGAAAGCTGAAGCTAAAGCACAAATGGATATTGTTGAACAGATAGAAAATGAACATAATGAAAAGAATAATTAGTCTTGTGATTGTCGCTGTATTCTCATTGTCAGCATTCGCAAAGCCGCCGCAACTTCAGGTGGAGAAACTCTTCGACGGACGGTTCAAAGGGCTTGAAGGTGTGGATATGACCATTATCAAGAATAAAGACAGCTATTACCGCGGTATCAAAGTTGAGAATGCTAATGTTAATGTTATAAAGCAAATCAAGGACGCTTTTGCTATTGATGAAAAGAACTGTGAGGGGTCTGTGTACCACGACTCTAAAAATAAGACATCAATTATTCTCAATTTCGAGAATAACGGCGAGCAAATCAGTGTAGTACTCACGATCATGAATGGAAATCTTTCGATGTTCATCTCGGGACACCCCGACGCTTTCAAATAAGTTAGTAATAGTCAAAGAGAAGGGGGGGATTTTGACGGCCGACCAATAACACAACAAAAAAATTAATTTTTAATTATAAGATGTAGGTATATGTTATCAGAGTTTGTAAACCAGAGGATAAA
>CAMWNG010000052.1 GCA_947175575.1 uncultured Bacteroidales bacterium
TCTGCATAACGCTTGACCGCCTCAGTATTAACAAATATTGGGGAACCGGGTCTAAGATAAAATCAGTCGAGCCCTGCTGAAAATGCCTTGTGCATGGCTTCGAAACGACTCAGGGTATCGCCGCCGTGGCGGGCCATCGATACGCGTACGCGGTCGATATTCTTGCGCTTCATATCGCCTGATTTGCTATAGAACTTGTCAGCATAGCATACCAGTTTCTCGAGCAGAGTCTCGGGCATATAGTTCCTGTCTGCCGGGATAGGGATGTTGAGAAGTTCGCGCTCTGTGGGCGTGATACCCGTGCCGGTGTGGCGTTCGGCCACGCGTGCCGCCCATTCCGGATAACCGTTTTCGCGCAGAATATCTGCACCGATCACTCCGTGACATATATATGGTTTGTCGCCGTGGCAATTCAGACCGGGGGCGTCAGTGCCGCATATTCCGATATCGTGAAGCATCGCTGCCGTCTCGACCTCGACAGGATCGAGACCGAGTCCGAGCTTTTCGTTGATATGGCAGGCCAACCGCGCGACCGACCTCGAATGGCGCCATAGTATGCGGCGTCCAGGGTCGGTCGCGGGATAGAGTCTGTCGTAGATTTCAGTGTAGTCTACTGTCATTCGACTATAGTGTTCCAGCCGTGTATGTCTTCTTCCTCACCGTTGCGAATGGCGTTGAGCTTCTTGTAGAGCATGGTGCATACAGGTCCGGGTTGACCGTCCTTTGAAATGACATATGTGGTGTCATTGTCAAGGTCGACCACTTTTCCTACGGGAGATATCACGGCAGCTGTGCCGCATGCGCCTGCTTCGGTGGCACGGGTGAGATCATCGACTGTCATGTGCCGTTCCTCAACCTCAAGACCGAGGTCTTTGGCGAGCTGCATGAGAGCGCGGTTGGTTATCGAAGGCAGGATGGAGTCGCTCTTCGGGGTCACATACTTTCCGTCGATGATGGCGAAGAAGTTGGCCGGTCCGCATTCGTCGAGATATTTTTTCTCTTTGGGATCAAGAAAGAGTACGGCGGAGTAGCCGAGCTCGTGAGCGTGGTGTCCGGCAACAAGAGATGCGGCATAGTTGCCCCCGACTTTGAAGCGTCCGGTGCCGCGTGGTGCGACACGGTCATATTTACGCATGATGCAGATGTCGGTGCATCCGAATCCTGTCTTGAAATACGGACCCACGGGAGTCACCATAATAATAAAGAGGTACTCAGAAGCGGCGCGTACACCGATCGAGGGCGAGATGCCGATTTCCAGCGGGCGGATATAGAGAGAGGCGCCCGAACCGTACGGCGGAATGAAGCGTTCGTTGAGTTTTACGGCCATGAGGACCATCTTGCGGAAGATATCGGCAGGTACGGGCTCCATGAGAATACCTCCTGCGGAACTGCGCAGGCGCTCGCCGTTATCCTCGAGGCGGAATATACGGATTTTGCCGTCCTTGCCGCGGAATGCTTTCAGACCCTCAAAGAGCTGTTGGCCATAGTGGAGGGATGTGGCGGCCATGTGCATGTCGATGCGGTCAGACGTGCTTACTTCAATTTCGCCCCATTTACCGTCGCGGAATGTGCAACGGACATTATAATCGGTGGGGTAGTAACCAAAGGGCAGATGTTGCCAGTCAATATCCGGTTCTTGCATGTGGTAGTTTTCTTGTTTTAAGTTAGCTTGATGTTGACAATATCATTTGTCAGCAAACTTCACTGCAAAGGTGGTTATAAATTCTCAGTTTTGCAAAATTCAGCACAAAAAAATGCCGTTTGTGTAATGTGCGCGGGGGTCAGTTGCGGTTTTTCGGTTTGCGGAGAGTGAATCGGAATGCCAGACCGCCTTCCTTGCGGTTATATGCTTCGATTGTGCCTCCGAGTGCTTCGACCGTGTTCTGAACAATGCAGAGCCCGAGACCTGTGCCGCCTTTCTTACGTGAGCGGCCGGTGTCCTCGCGGAAGAACCGCTCGAACAGATGCGGGATGCTCTCTTCTTTCACGCCCATACCGTTGTCATAGAATTCAAATGTGAATGTTTCTGCGTCTTCGTCCACCAGCACAAGATTACATTCGGTGCCTTTGGAATATGCGGCGGCGTTTTTGGCGAGGTTGGCGATCATACCGGAGAGCAGGCTTTCGTTACCGATAACCCGGCATGTAGTGGGAATGTCATAGTTGATCTCCATCTGACCCATAATGCCGGACGTCTCGAGGTCGCTGACACTTTGGAACGCAATTTCATGGAAATCGACAGGCTCGGTGTTGATCATCTGCGAGCCGTATTCGAGCCGGTTTATTGACGAAAGGTCCTCGAGGAACTGAACGAGTCTGTCGACATGCTGCGACATCTTGTTCAGGAAGTGTTTGAGTGCGTCGGGATCCATCTCGGGATGGTCGCGTATCGTGTCAAGATATCCTTTTATGACGCCCACGGGCGTTTTCAGCTCGTGGCTCAGGTTATTCGTGAGTTCTCGCTTGAGGTGTGTCTTTTCTTCGAGAGCGTGGATAGCCACTTCATGTTCGCGTTTGAGCTTGCGGATGTTCTGTGTGCGTGTATTGTGGAAGTTCACAATGTCGCGAGCTATCTCACCGAATTCATCGTTGCTGAAATCGGATGACGGTATGAAATTCGGATCTACGGATGCGCTGCGTGCGAAGTCGCGCAACGCCTCGATGTTTTTGGCAAGCCGGCGCGCCATCACATTTGAAAATACTGTGGCCACGATGGCTATCATAAGCACGAACAGGAAGAGACTCTTGGATGCGCGGGTGGCTTCGAGTATGTCGGCGCTGAACGGAATGATGCAATAGACCTGAATGCGGTGATCCGGGCTTTCCATCTCGTCATAAAAGAAATTCACACGTCGGCGCTCCTCGCGGGTATCTTTCATCTGTTCTGCGGGGATAAGGCCGGAGGCACGCGCTTCCGGAGAGTCAGGCGCGTCGATCGGTTCGCCTATCTCGTAGATAATTTCACCATTATAATATATGGTGAGTCTGATTTCATCATAGAGCGGATTCTGTATATAATACTGACGTACGAAATCAAAGAAGGCCCTGGGGTCGTTGTTGTTCTCGTACATGCTTATGATACGCGAATTCACAAGCGTAACCTGTGAGCGGATGTTGTCGATCTGCGACTGCCGCTGTATATGGTTGACCCACGCAGCAAGGATAATAAGAATTAGCCATATGAACGCGGTCATCGGCACAAATATGCGCCAATAAAAACTAATAGGTCTCTTTGAAGCCATAACCGAAACCTGGGCGGGTGACAAGATTATGAGCGTATTCGCCTATTTTTTTGCGGAGTCGTGTAAGGTTGGTGTCTATGGTGCGGTCACTCACAACGACGTCTTCGCCCCATACGTTGCTTATGATTTCCTGACGGGAATAGATGCGGTTACGGTGAGTGAGGAAGAACTGCAGAATCTCGAATTCAGTACGCGTGAGAGGAAGTTCCTCGCCGTTATAATAGCAGATTTTCTCGTTACGGTCGATGCGGAGATTACGGAATGTAACGTCGGATTCGTAGTCGCCTTCGGGTTCGGCCGGCGCGGCTGATGCAGCGGCGGCTCGACGGAGCACCGCACGCACACGCGCAACGACTTCATTGATGCTGAAAGGCTTGGTAACATAGTCGTCGGCTCCTATGTTCAGCCCCATCACCTTATCATCTTCCTCGTTGAGTGCCGAGCAGAAAATTATTGGTGTCTTTTCGGTGGCGGTGACATTACGGACACGTTTGGCAAAATCGTATCCGCTGAGTTCGCCCATCATGATATCGACTATAAACAGCTGATATTGTTCAAGATCCATGTCGAGTGCTTCCTCGGCACTGAGGGCGGTGTCAACTTCGTATCCTTCTTTCGTAAGGTTATATTGCAGGATGTCGCAGAGTGCATCCTCATCGTCGATTACCAGAATTTTTGCTCTCATTATATATATTATATATGTATATGTTATACGATTTTTTTCGAGTGTAAAGTTAATGCTTTTAACTAATGTAACAAAGTTAAAGTATGTTAACCTGAAAACAATCCCGTCTGCACAGTGTTAGAATAGCAAAGACACTTAATTAGTATGTTTTTCATGGTAAAGATTTAAGGTTATAGAGAAACCGATTGTGAAATCCGTTTTCTCAAAAAAATGGTTCTACCGGCCATCCGGCCCGGTAGAACCATTTTTTTGCATGCTGATTGCGGAATTATTTGAAAACCGTATTATTAAGCATGCCTTTAGCCACTTCCTGTGCCTTGTCAGCACCGACAGTCGCGGCAGCTATCGCAAGCGCGAAAGCGAATGTCGCCGATGGACCGTTACCCGTGATTATGCGGCCGTCCTGTTCGACGGAAGCTCCGGTTGCCGAACCTCCGGAGGCGTTAATAGCGTCTTCGAATCCGGGATAACCGGTGGCTTTTTTTCCTTTGAGCAGACCCAGAGGAGCGAGCACCATGCCGGGTGATGCGCATATGGCCGCCACGCGTCCGCCGTTGTCATAATGCTCAGTGAGCATTTTGCCAAGAGCGGTGCAATTGGCGAGATGTTCCGCGCCGGGGAGGCCGCCCGGGCATATCAGCCAGTCTGAATCTGAAAAATCGGCTCCTTCGAGCACTACGTCGGCTGCTACGGTGATGCCGTGAGCGCCTGTGACCATACGTTCTTTATGAATGGAGACAAGGGTGACTTCCATACCGGAACGGCGGAGGATATCCGCTGTTCCCAGAGCTTCGATTTCCTCGAATCCCGTAGCCAAAAAGATAAATGAGCGTTTCATGACCTTATATGTTGATTATCAATGTTGCAAATATAACAAAAAAGTCGTACCTTTGCAAAGTCTCTTAAAACTTTACTATGAAATTTAACAAGTTTATGCTTGCGGCAGTATTAGCCGCAGGTGCATTGATGAATGCAAAAGCCGCCAATTATGCATGGCCGCAGAACTATTCCGGCGTAATGCTTCAGGGGTTCTACTGGGATTCATACAATGATACCAAGTGGACAGTTCTGGAGTCGAAGGCCGATGAGTATTCCAAGTATTTCTCACTGATCTGGATTCCAAATCCGGGCAAGAGCGCTTCAAATCCGTCGATGGGTTATGATCCGGTCTATTGGTTCAGCAACTTCAACAGCGCGTTCGGCAATGAAGCCTCGTTGAAGAAGATGATTGCAACCTATAAGGAAAAAGGTACAGGCATCATTGTGGACGTAGTGGTGAACCACCGTTCAGGTGTTAGCAACTGGACCAACTTCCCTGCCGAGACATGGCGTGGTGTGACCTACAAACTCGGCCCGGAACATATCTGCTGCACGGACGAAGTGGCACATGCAGCCGGACAGGCCAAGCCGACCGGCGCAGCCGACACGGGTGAGGATTTCGGCAGTGCGCGCGACCTCGACCACACACATCCCGATGTCCAGGCGGCTATCAAGGCCTATACAACCTTCCTGCTCGAGGACATGGGTTTTGTCGGCTTCCGTTACGACATGGTGAAAGGATATGCTCCCCAATATACAAAAATGTATAACGAAGCTTCCAAACCTACCTTCTCTGTGGGTGAATTCTTCGACTCAAACTATGACTCGGTGAAATGGTGGATCGACGGAACAGGCAAACAGAGTGCCGCTTTCGACTTCCCGTTCAAATATGCCGTGAACGAGGCGTTCCATTCAGGCGACCTTACCAAGATGGTATGGAAAGCCAACGGTGTGAATCCCCAACCCGCCGGCATGATTCATTTCGGTTATCCCGAGTATGCCGTCACCTTCGTCGACAACCACGACACATATCGTGACGGTTCGAAGTTCAACGGCAATATTCCCGCAGCGAACGCGTTCATGCTCATGTCGCCCGGTACACCCTGTGTATTCCTGAAACATTATCAAGATTATACCAAGGAAATTCAGAAACTTATCGATGCGCGTAAATCGGTTGGAATCCACAACCAGAGCAGTGTCAACGTGCTCCGCACCACCCGCGACTGTTACATGGCCGAGGTAACCGGTCTCCATGGTAAGGCTGTGGTGAAAATCGGTTCGGCTATGGCAAAACCTGACGGATATTCTGATTCGGATATTGTAGCTTCTGGTAAGGACTACTGCGTGTGGGTCAAGAGTGAAAAACCTGTGGTTTCGACACCTTCAGAACTCTATATTCTCGGTAATCTGCCTACGGGACACTGGTCGACCAGCAATGGCGTGAAGATGACCCGCAATGGTGATACATTCGAAGCGAACGATGTGGAATTCGAACCCGCTGCCGCCGGAGCTTCCGCCTACTTCTCGTTCGTTACAACTCTTGCAGGCGACTGGAACGGTGTCAACAACTCCGACCGCTACGGCCCCTATGAAAAGGACCAGGTCATAAGCAAAAAACAGCCTTCCGATTTCCGTAAATTCTCAGCCGGTGGTGATGCCTCCTCAGCTAATTCATGGAGTGTGATTCCCGGCCGCTATAAGGTTATCGCGGATTTCAGCACTATGAAGGTCCATGTGACCGACACCTCATCGGCTGATGATGTCGAGATCGCAGGCGAAGACCAAGCCGTGGAATATTACACCCTGCAGGGCATCCGTGTGGCTGAACCGGAAGTTCCCGGTCTGTACATCGTGCGCCGCGGCTCACGTGTTTCAAAGGAATTCGTAAAATAAATTCTTGAATGAGAATTGTCTTAATTCCGTTAATACTGGCCATTCTTTCCGCAGGCTGCGGAGCGGGAAACGATTACCGCACTCTGTCCGGAGCCGTTTGGGGTACGACGTTCCATATCACGTATGATTCGGAACACGACCTGAGCGATTCGATTTTCGCCACAATGGAACGGATAGACAATTCTCTTTCAATGTTCAATCCGCATTCTGCGGTAAGCCGCATCAACCGTGGTGAAAGCGTGAGGCCCGACAGCGACCTGTTGTGCGTATGGCGAATCTCCGAGGCGGTCAATAAAGTATCCTGCGGAGCGTTCGACCCTACGGTCGCTCCATTGGTAGATCTCTGGGGCTTCGGACGCAAGGGACGTAAGGTGCCTGTTCCGGATTCAGCGGAGATCGCCGCCACAATGGCCGGGGTAGGGATGCATAAATGGACTGTGCTTTCCGATAGTGCCATTTTGAGACCTTCGGACGCCGCCGCGCTTGACTTCTCGGCCGTGGCAAAAGGTTACGGAGTGGATTGCATCGCACAGATGCTGCGGCGTAACGGTTGCAAGAACTATATGGTAGAAGTCGGTGGCGAAATCGCGCTTGCGGGGCGGAATTCCAAAGGCAGAATGTGGCGTGTGCAGATCGATGCACCGATCGACACGATGCCCGGAAGTGTGGCGGCAAGTATTATTGACACCACTGACTGCGGGATAGCCACAAGCGGCAATTACCGTAACTATCGTTCGGACAGCGCCGGAACACAGTACGGGCATACGATCGATCCGCGTACGGGATATCCGCGCTCTAAGGCATTCCGCAGCGTTACGGTCATAGCCGGGAATTGCGCTTTGGCTGATGCACTGGCCACGGCCATGATGGCTTCAGATCCTGATACAGCAATGAATCTGACTGATAAATTCTCGGCAAGAGTGTTCACCGTGAAATAAGACTCCGTTCAACAACATAAAAGTACAGCGCCGATGGCATCATGCCATCGGCGCTGTACTTTTATGTTGTTGAATCAGAAAATCAAAGAGTCTTGACCCATTCGGCGATACGTTTGTCGGTAACGTCGGCATGGTTTACTTCGTCGATGAGAAGGCCGACAGCTCCAGCGCCTTCAACCTTTACGGCAGCAGAATGGTTGAATTCATAAGGGAAGGTGTTGAATGCTCCAACAATTGTGGCACCCGTACCTTTTACACGGTCATAGATTTCACCTACAGCGTTGCAGAACGTATCTGTCATGCTCTCGTCGCCGCAGCCGAAAAGCGCGATTTTCTTGCCGTCGAGAGCCATGGCTTCCACAGCGTCGATGAAATCGCCCCAGTCTTCCTGGAGGTCACCGTCGCCCCAGGTTGACGAGCCAAGAATGATGAAATCGTATTTTCCAAGTTCGGAAGGACGTACCTCCGCAACATTGTGTACATCTTCCTCAGCTACGCCGAGAGCTTTTGCGATTCGTGAAGCTATGTCGGCGGTAGTGCCGGTCGTTGATCCGTAGAATATTCCGGTTTTCATATCAGTTCGGTGTTTATTGTTAAATCGTTTGTATAATAAACACCACGCGACTGCTACTTGTTCACAAGCGAGGCATACAAATCAGCTGTCCGGCGCGCGATCGTGTCCCAGTTATAAGGAGTGAGATCGTAGCTTGCGGGGTTATCGTCGGTGAGGCGCGAACACATAGCCTGCGCCAGCGAGTCGGTATCACCGGTTGTAAAGAAATTCTCCGGAGAGAGTGTGTCGAGACGGTTGGCCGGAATATCGCTCACGACAACGGGCAGGTCATAGCTCATAGCTTCAAGCAGGGCTATCGGCAAGCCTTCATGATAAGAGGGCATGACGAACAGAGACGCGTTTGTCATGAGTTGATTGAGAGCTTCGCCTTTAATGAACCCCGTAAGCACCACACCCGCTTCTCTCGCCTGCTTTTTCAGACTTTCGGAATATTGGTCGGGATGGTCAGAATCTCCGGCAATCGCGAGGGCATACCTGTCATTCAGCCCGGATTTGAGGTAAGCCTCGATAAGATCGTGAAATCCTTTTTCCTTCACGAAACGTCCGATGGCTACGATATAGGGTCGGTCGTTCAAGCCCCATTTCTCCATGAAATCACGACGTGTGGACTTGACCGGTTTTTCGACGCCATTATATATTAATGTGGAATCGGTGCGACCGTATGACGATGCCAGAATTCCGGCGATTACTTTTGAAATCACGATCACACGATTGGCGAAACGTGTGCCGAATCGCTCGCCGGTGCGCAAAACGAACTTGGCGAGGCGTCCCCATTTCTGACGGTCGTAATCCGGGCCGTGGTTGGTCATCACCACTTTCATACCAAGCAGCCGGGCGAAGGGCACCATTATGGCAGGGCCGATGGCATGGACATGGAGGACATCCGGATTGAGCCGGCGTGCCCGTATGACTGCGAGAAAAGTGTGGACAATTGCTTCAACCGATTTGCGTCGCGGTGCGAAAACATCGATCAATTTAACGCCACGGAAACTCTTGAGCCCGGGAGATGCCGACACGTAAGGGGTACGCCGTATGACGGTGACATCGTGGCCCATGGCTGCGATTCGCGGGTAAAGCTGCTCGCAGTGAGTCTCGACACCTCCGAGAATGTCGGGGATTCCTCGAGTTCCGATGACCACAATCTTCATAAGTCCGGCTTAGGCAGAGCGGTTAGAATTTTTCGCGCAGATCACCCTGCGCAGGGTCCTGGCCTACATCGTACCAAGTCTTGTCAAGACACGGATCAAGGCCGCGGATAGAGCGGATCTTGTTTTTCAGAGCCCATTTGAGCGGGTGTTTGATATACTTGTGCATGACGGGGGAAGCTGTACCGACCATCCAGCAGTTCTTGGGGCATCGACGCACCATGGCACGGACTTTCTCGGCCTGTTCCGAAGTCCATATCTCCATGAACGGAGCATCGTGTATATTACCCATCGAGTCTTTCCAATACTTCTTCTCCATGCCGTTGCAGGGAAAAACCTCGCCCCAGGGATCAATGAAGAAGTTGGTGGTTCCGGCCTCGCAGGGGAGCATGCGGCGTCCGCCTTCGATGTAGTTTATGAGGCCCATGTTGAAAAACGCACGGAACCATGATTTGGGATGATTTTCCTTTAACTGCCAACGGATGAGCTGTTCGAAATCCGAACATACTTCATCGCGGTTCGTGATAGAATTGTCATCCTTATGGAAGTAATAGGAATTATGGAAAGCGGCGGTCGCGAATTCCATGCCAAGCGAACGCGAGAGCTGATACAGTGCGAGCATGTCTTTCGAGTTGTGGTTCGAAACGGTGCAACCGAAGCCGATGTCCTTGAGTCCCATGTCCTTAAGGGTAAGCAGTGTGCGGAGGCCGCGGTCGAAACCGCCTTCGCGTCCGCGCAACTCGTCGTTCTTGCGGCTGAGACCTTCGATGGAGATTCGTATGCCTATGTTTGGGAATCTTTTGGCCAACTTTATCACACGGTCCTCGAAATAACCCGAAGTGGATATTACGATACGGTCAGTGTGTTTGTAACACTCCTCGACGATCTCTTCAAGATCCTCGCGAATGAATGGCTCGCCACCGGTGAGGTTGATGAATTTCAATTTCGGAAGCGTGCGCAGATCCTCGGCTTTGATCTCCTCGCGTTTATCTGTGGGATACTGCCAGATATTGCACATCTGACAGCGCATGGGGCAACGGTATGTGAGTATTATGGACGCGTCGGTAGGCGTCTGTACTTGAGGATTGGTCATTTCTTTTGTGTTAAGGAGTTAAAGACATCCATGAGCGCGGTGTAATGGGCCGAAGCGGAATAGTCTGTGTTGACGGCACGCAGGGCATTCAGGCCCATCGTGCGGGCGAGTTCCGGATTGTCGGCCAGACGCCGGGCGCTACGGCGCAGGGCTTCCCAGTCGCCGTAAGGGAAGGTTAGTCCGGTAACACCGTCCTTGACCAGTTCGGGTAACGAACCGAAATCGGTGGCGATGACCGGTTTTGCAAATGCGAAACTCTCGAGTATGGCATTCGGAAAATTATCGTACCATTCGCTCGGAACCACCGTGCATAAGCATGAGTTGAGGTATGGGACAATCCGGTCGAACGACATACGTCCGAGGAATTCTATGTTGTGGCGTTTGCCTTCAAGGCTTTGGCGGAGTGTATCCTCATAGCCACCGTTCGAAAAACCTATAATCTTAAGTTTCAGATCGGTATCGCAGAACGCACGCAGGAGCGTTTCGAGACCTTTTTGCTTCTCGATGCGGCCTACATAGAGAAAATATGGCTCGTACACCGGTTCGATACCGGCAGGAATAGCCGATGGATTGAAGAATGTAGGAATATGATAGAGCTTATTCTGCGGTATTCCGTATTCAACAAGTTTGCCCATGGTGAAGGATGAAGGTACCACGAAGCTGTCGATTTTGCCGGGAACGCCGGTCAAATCGTGCAGAGCTTTCGCTCCGGCTTTAAGCAAGGATAGAACGGCGGAGTTGTGAACGCAGCGATTGCGGACGCAAGACAGACGCTTGCCTTTCAGACAGTCCTCACACACGCCGGTGCGGTCGTTGTAGAACAGTGCGTTGGGACACATGTACTGGAAATCGCTAATACGGTGCACCACCGGAATTCCGGCTTTACGGGCGGCGTCGATTATGGATGGCGATATCTTGTTGTGATACTGCATGATGTACACGACATCCGGCCGGGTGTCGCGCAAGAGCGCTGAGAATTTTTTCTTTGCCTCGAGGGAGTAGAACATGCGGCTGAATGATTTCAGCACTGTGGCCGGAGTCTTACGGGTGTTGGCAAAATATTCTTCATCGCCTACCGATTCCAGGAAGTAGGACTCGTATTCGCTCTGGAAATTTTTGGGGCCTTTAATCGAGAACGGAATCACTGTGTGACCGTTGGCCTCGAGAATTTCCTTGATATTGAAATAATATCGTTCCGGACCTCCCGAAATGAAATATCGGTAATTGACAAGCGCTATCTTCATGTTTCCAGACGTAGATGTTTAACGGCCAATGCAGTGATATGAGATGCCACGTTCAGCCATTTCTGAGGAATCGTAGATGTTACGTCCGTCGATTACAAGCGGTGTGCGCATGGCACGGACCACGACCTCCCATGACGGCATCCTGAATTGTTTCCATTCGGTTAGCATCAGCAATGCGTCGGCATCAACCACGGCGTCGTACATGTCGGATGCGTATTCGACGGTATCACCTACGCGGCGTCGGCACTCGTCCATAGCGACAGGGTCGTAGACGCGAACTGTGGCGCCGGCGCGTTTGAGAAGGTCGATGAGAACCAGCGAAGTGGCTTCGCGCATGTCATCGGTTTCGGGTTTGAACGACAGTCCCCATAAAGCAATTCGTCGGCCCTTGAGGTCGCCGAGTTCGCGTTCAAGTTTTTTGAAAAGCAGTTTTTTCTGGTCTTCGTTGACATCCTCGACGGCACGCAGCACGCGCATGTCGTAACCGGCCTTTTCAGCAGTCTTGATAAGAGCCTTTACGTCTTTCGGGAAGCACGAACCGCCGTAGCCGCAGCCGGGATAGAGGAATTTGGAACCGATGCGTGTGTCGGAGCCCAGACCCTTGCGCACCATGTTGACATCGGCGCCGACGAGTTCACAAAGGTTCGCGATATCGTTCATGAACGATATACGGGTGGCAAGCATGGAATTCGCCGCGTATTTTATCATCTCGGCCGATGGAATGTCGGTGAAGATAACACGGAAATTGTTGAGCATCAAGGGGCGGTAAAGCCGAGCCATTATGTCGCGGGCCCTTGGAGAATCCACACCCACCACCACGCGGTCGGGTTTCATGAAGTCGGCTATGGCATCGCCTTCTTTCAGGAATTCGGGATTCGAGGCCACGTCGAACGGTAGATCAACCCCGCGGGCTGCGAGCTCTTCCTCGATGGCGCGCCGAACCTTGGCCGCCGTACCTACGGGAACGGTGCTTTTGGTGACCAGCAGTGTGTATTTATTTATGTTACGGCCGAAAGTGCGGGCCACGTCGAGCACATAGCTGAGATCGGCCGAGCCGTCTTCATCGGGCGGGGTACCGACCGCGCTGAACACAATCTCCACTTCGGGGAGCACAGCGGCCAGCGAGGTCGAGAATTTCAGGCGTCCTTCGGCGACATTCCGGCGAACCATTGGCTCAAGGCCGGGCTCATAGATGGGTATTTCGCCACGTTCGAGTGCGGCGATCTTTTCTTCGTTTATGTCGATGCATGTGACATCCACGCCCATTTCTGCGAAACAGGTTCCCGAAACCAAACCGACGTATCCGGTGCCAACGATAGCTATTTTCATATATTGTTTACGCGTAAGTGACGTATTTTTCAATTATTTAAGCGGATTAAGGTCGGAGCGATACCATTCGACGAAAGCGTCGACGCCTTGGGGGAGGCGAACGGCGGGACGCATTCCTGTGGCTTTTTCAAGAGCGTCTGTCGATGCTGCGGTCTGATAAACATCACCGGGCTGCATCGGCAGAAATTCCTTTTGAGCGGTGCATCCGCATGCGCGCTCAATCTCTCCGATAAAATCCATAAGTTTAACGGAATTAGACCCTCCTATATTGTATATGTGATGCAAAACATTATTATCATCGGGACAAGGGTCGGAATCGACTACTGCGACTGTACCGTCGACAATGTCGTCGATGTATGTGAAATCGCGCAACATGTCGCCGTGGTTGAACACCTTTATGGGGCGTCCGTGCAGGATGGCGTCCGTGAAAAGGAACGGAGACATGTCGGGGCGTCCCCAGGGGCCATAGACAGTGAAATAGCGCAAGCCGGTGGTGGCGAATCCGTAAAGTTTGGAGTAGGCATGAGCCATGAGCTCGTTGCTCTTTTTCGATGCCGCGTAAAGGCTCACGGGGGTGTCGGTCTTGTCGGTCTCGCAGTATGGTACACGGGAGTTCAGACCGTAGACGGAACTTGAGGATGCGAATACAAGATGACGCACTCCGGTGTTGCGGCATCCTTCAAGAATATTCAGGAAGCCTTCGATATTTGAATGAAGATAAGCATAAGGATTCTTGATGGAATATCTCACACCGGCCTGCGCGGCGAGATTGACAACCACGTCGAAGTGTGTGCCGGACATGACACGGTCGAGGGCGGCCTTGTCGGCGATATCCATCCGGACAAACCGCAGCCCCGGCAAAGTATGTGATCGGATCTCGCGGCCGAACTCGATATCATCCGCCACGTCGAACCCCATACGTCTCAGCCGGGCATACTTAAGCCTCGGGTCGTAATAGTCATTGATGACATCGACGGCAACGACCGAGTCGCCACGCGAGGCGAGACGCTCTGCCACGGCAGATCCTATGAATCCGGCTGCTCCGGTAACAAGTATCGTCATAAGTAAATTCGCGTCAATTATAATTTGCAAATTTACGAAAAATTTCCGGAATAAGAAAATGTGGTGTTTTGAAGTTAGAATCGCAGATTTTTTTCATGTTAGCATGACCCTTTTGCCATCTTGAAATGTTATAATTTTGATTACCTATTCTTAAATCTATTCTTATGGCTGAACAAGTGACTATCTCGAAAACAGATTCATCTTCAAAAAACTTCTTCGATGCGGTAAAATACACCTTGCGCGGTGCCGGACAGGTAATGTTCCAGGAAAGCGCGTGGACCGGACTGCTGTTTCTCGCAGGCATATTCTGGGGCTCGTACGAATGTGGCGTTCCTCAGGTGGGCTGGGGTGCCGTCGTGGGTGTGATTGTCTCCACTCTGGCGGGATATATACTGCCGGGTGATGCCTCTCAGGGCCAGCAGGGACTCTACGGATTCAACGGAATTCTGGTCGGTTGTGCCTTTCCGACTTTTCTACCCGATACATGGTTGATGTGGGTAGCTCTGGTATTGTGCGCAATGACAACCACATGGGTGCGTACCGGTTTCAACAATGTGATGGCGCCGTGGAAAGTGAATTCGCTTACGTTCCCGTTCGTATTCATGACCTGGATGTTCCTTTTCGCAGCCCGCGAGCTTGGCGGTTTCGAACCGACATCGCTTTCGGATGCCTCACTTACGGCCACACTCTCCGGTACGCTTGACACATCGTTCGGACACCTCGTGGTTTACTGGCTAAAAGGTGTCGCACAGGTATTTCTTGTAAATTCATGGGTTACCGGAATATTTTTCCTCGTAGGTCTGGCTTTGTGCAGCCGCGCGGCCGCAGTGTGGGCCGCAGTCGGTTCGGCCGAAGCCCTGGCGCTGGCTATTCTTTTCAAGGCCGATCCTTCGTCGATCGCTTCCGGCCTTTACGGCTTCAGCCCGGTGCTTACTGCGATAGCTCTCGGATGCACATTCTATAAAGTGAACGTGCGCAGCGCAGTGTGGACACTTGTCGGAGTTGCCGTAACCTTCTTCATTCAGGCCGGTATGAACGCTGTGATGACGCCTTACGGACTTCCGACTCTAACCGGTCCGTTCTGTGTGGCAACATGGCTGTTCCTCCTTCCGCGATTCAGTTTCGAGTCAACCGCTGACAAAGCAGATCACAGCTTCTGGGGTAAACTTTGATAAAACCGATAGAGAAATGACCGAAATGAGTGATAACAAGACACAGAACTCCGCGCCTGCCGTGGAGTATATGGAAACAATGCCCCTGCGTTGGGGGCATTTTCGTGTTCTGATCGTTTCATCGATGGAGCAGATTATCGGCGCCGCGCTGTCGACAGTCGCAGGCATCATCATCCCCATGGTGGCACTGCTTTATCATAATGAAGTTACAGGATTTATTCAGGGATTGCTGGGAGCGGCCGGTCTGATCGGTATCTCGCTCGGCGCCGCGCTTTTCGGCAAACTCGGCGATAAATACGGATATCTGGGACTTTTCAGGATTTTTCCGTTGCTGATGGTTGCAGCTTCGCTTCTCGTATTTTTCACAAAAGATATTTTCTGGCTCATCATCGGGCTGTTCATCATAGGTCTCGGGGTAGGGGGCGGCTACAGTCTCGACACCGCGTACATCTCCGAAATCATGCCTAAGAAATGGCAGTTCTTTATGGTAGGGATAGCCAAAGCGAGTTGTTCGCTCGGCTTCTTCGGGGCAGCCGGTCTTTGCTGGTGGATTCTTACGCGCGACTCAAGTCCAGAGATATGGAATTATCTGATTCTGATTGTCGGCGGTCTGGGATTGCTGACGTTCCTTATGCGCATACCTTTCCGGGAAAGCCCGCGATGGCTGATGTCAAAGGGGCGTGTCAAGGAGGCCGAGGCCGATGCGAAGTATTTTCTGGGCAAAGATGTTGAAATCAAATCGTTACCGGCTGTCAAGGCCGCCAAAGCCGTGGGTTGGCTCGACATGTTCCGGGGAGAGAACCTTAAAAAGGTTATTTTCAGCGGTATTCCCTGGGCGTGCGAGGGCGTTGGAGTGTACGGTGTAGGCGTGTTTCTGCCCTTGCTTGTAATCGCATTAGGTATCGAGCACAGCGAGGGGACAGGAATGGTCAAAATCATCAATTCCGTGAAACTTACCACTGTCATCAACTTCTTTATCGTGCCGGGATTCATTCTGGGGCTTTTGTATGTCCGCAAAATGTATCATGTCAAGATGCTCACCGGAGGATTCATGGTGTCGGCCCTGTCGCTGGGTCTGCTGCTGGCGGCTTATCTGCTTCACTGGCCTGTGTGGGTGTCCATCGTGGCGTTCCTGTTTTTCGAGCTGTTCCTGAATGCGGGTCCTCACCTTATCACGTTCATCATACCGGCCCAGATTTATACGGTCGACGAACGTGGTGCAGGAACCGGTATCGCATCGATGCTCGGCAAAGTGGGAGCCATACTCGGCGTGTTCTTCATGCCTCTACTTCTCAAATGGGGCGGTATAACGCTTGTGTTGATCGTATGCATTTCCGTTATGGTTCTCGGGGCTTTGATATCGGCTGTGTTCGGAAGGATAGTCTTACCGCCATCAGCTGATAGAAAATAATTGATTCTATTATCGAGGAAGTGACCCTGTGTAGAAGTACGCTGCAGAGGGTCACTTGCATTATGATGAGCCGAAAGATTGATCAAGTGGAAAGCTCAGAGTAAGAAAATTTCACGGGAGTGTAATTTTCCATCTCCTGTTGCGTCTAATAGGATGAAACAATTAAAAAGAACTGAATATGCTATCTATCAAAACTAAAAGAAATATCTGGCTCGTGCTGTCCATACTTTCTGTCGGTATTATCGCAGACCGTATAATTAGGCTTATAGACGGTGATACTACATGGTGGAATCTATGCTCCGCAATCATAATCTTCGCATTCTGCGTTAAGTTTTATCTCAATTGCCGCAAGCAGATGGGTGCAGAAAAGTGAATTCAACGACTAATGAATAATGCTTTATTGAAAAAGGCGAAGCGTCAAACAGCGCTTCGCCTTTTTGTAGGGGCCACACCAAAGGATGCGATGAAACTCCGATAAGACAGGATTTGAGT
>CAMWNG010000053.1 GCA_947175575.1 uncultured Bacteroidales bacterium
TTTTTTATAACGGATGGCACACTAATCTACTGATCTTGATACCTGAGTAGTTACCATTATTGTATTATAATTGTTAAAAATACTTATCCGGAGGCAAAATTCTTGCGCCTCCGGATATTTTTTCGTAACTTTGCATAAGCAACGCGGCCTTAAGCGTGCCCCGACTCTAAATTTCTAAGGTAATCAACACAACTTATTGGGGTTCATGCAGCAAGTCAGCGCAGCTTTCAAGTGGCCTTGAGCCGCATCTTCTTACTAAAACCTAATTTTCAAATTTATCCCTCTTTCTGCCTATTGCCCTACTCTACTCTAAAAACTAAAAAATCAGAATAGACAGATGCAAAAATTAGCACACCTCACTGACGACAAGTTGGTGCAATTGTACGCTAACGGCAATTCCGAGGCCTTTGACACGCTGCTTGCGCGTCATCAGAACCGCCTCTTTTCTTATATCAACCAACACTGCAACAACGAGCAGCTCGCCGAAGATATTTTTCAGGAGACTTTCGTGAAAGCTATCGTGACTCTGAAAAACGGAAATTATTCAGAATCCGGCAAGTTTGTCAACTGGTTGTTCCGCATCGCGCGCAATCTGGTCATCGACCATTTCCGCCGCGAGAACACCGAATCGTCCGTATCCACCGACGACGAGAACTTCGACATCCTCAACCGCAAGGAACTCGGTGGCGTGACCATCGAAGATGAACTGGTGGATCTTCAGATACGCGACGATCTCCGCCGCCTTATCAAGGCTCTCCCCTTCAGCCAGATGCAGGTGCTGGTCATGAGATACTACAAGAATCTCAGCTTCAAGGAAATTGCCGAGCTCACCGGCGTGAGCATCAATACCGCCCTCGGGCGCATGCGCTACGCCATCATGAATCTGCGACGTATGGCCAAGGAGGCTAACATCGCCCTCACTCATTGATCGACGTCTTTATTCCCCGATGCTTGACTCTTTAAGCAAATACATTGTGGCGGTGGCCGACTTCCTGTGCGGCTACCCCTTGTTTTTTTTACTCATCGGCGGCGGCCTGTTCCTGCTGCTGAGTTCAGGCTTCGTATCGCTCAGACGCTTGCCGGCAGCCCTGCGTGAGCTGCGCACCAAGAACAACAGCTCGAACGGTCAGATATCGTCAGCGCAGGCTCTCGCATCGGTGATAGCCGCAACTGTCGGGTTGGGCAACATAGCAGGCGTGGCCATCGCTCTGGTTGTAGGCGGTCCCGGCGCCATTTTCTGGATGTGGATAAGCGCGTTGGTCGGCATGGCCACCAAATATCACGAGGGAGTACTGGCCATCATGTACAAAGGCACCGATGACCGCGGACTGCCCCAAGGCGGACCAATGCACATCATAACGCAGGGCCTCGGGCCTAAATGGACTCCGCTGGCAAAATTTTTCGCTATCGCAGGCCTCTTCGGCACCCTCTGCATCATGAATTCCAATCAGCTCACCGAAGCCTTCATCACAACATTCTCCACCCCGGAAGGAATCGAGGCGAGTCCGCTGCTTTCGTGGACATCCGGAATGACAGGGCTCAGCAATCTCGCCGCTTACAAACTTCTCTTCGGAATAGCGGTGGCCGCTGTGGTGGCAATTGTTATCCTCGGCGGCATCACCCGCATAGCCCGTGTGGCGTCTGTGATGGTTCCCTTTATGGTCGGGCTGTACTTCTTTATGGTGCTATATATAATCATCACCCGCATAGGGGACGTTCCCGGTGTATTCCGTCTCATCTTCACAGAAGCATTCAATCTCAGAGCCGGATTCGGCGCCTTGATTGGCATTGCCATAGTCGGAGCACGCCGCGCAGCGCTGGTCAACGACGCCGGCATAGGCACCGCGTCAATCATGCACGGAGCCTCGCGAAACAACCGACCGGTGCGCGAGGGGCTCATCGCCATGCTCGGACCGGCGATTGACTCCGGCCTTGTATGCACCCTGACGGCTGTGGCCATACTCCTTTGCATTCCGGACGTTCAGCAGACCGCAGGCGTAAAGGGTCTCGCAGTCGCCATGACCGCTTTCGGCCGGGGCATACCGTACGGCGAATATCTTCTGATGTTCATAGTGGTGTGTTTCGCCATGTCCTCCATGTTCTCTTACTCGTTCTACGGCTCCACATGCGCCTCTTATCTGTTCGGATCGCGGCGCGCCCGCTGGTATGCCTACGCGTTCATTCTGTCGCTGATTGTCTTTGCGGTGGTGCCTCTCGAGGCTGCCGTGGGGCTGTGCGACCTTTTCTACGCACTCATGGCCATCCCGACCATGATCGCCGTGCTTGCGCTGAGCGGTCGCGTCCGCAACGCCACTCGCCGATATTTCTCCGAATCAAACACCTCGCGGCCTGTGCCGCCTTCAGCTGAAAAATAAGCATCGATGTTGACATTCATTACATGGGACGTCAATCCCGAATTAATCTCGTGGCCGCTACATATCCGCTGGTACGGCCTGATGTTCGCAATCGGATTCTGGATAGGCTACAATATCGTGGCCCGCATGTTCAAGCGCGAAGGCGCGCCTGAACAATGGCTCGGCACATTGTTGATATGGGTGGCTGCAGGCACCATCATCGGCGCACGTCTGGGTCACGTGATATTCTACGAATGGAGCTACTATTCAGCCCATCCGCTCAAGATTCTGGCTGTATGGGAAGGCGGCCTGGCGAGCCACGGCGGTGCCATCGGCGTCATCCTGTCTGTAATACTTTTTTCGATATTCACCTCCCGCCGATCGCCTCTGTGGACTTTCGACCGCCTCGTGGTAGCTATCGCTTTGGTCGGATGCCTGATCCGACTCGGCAACCTGATGAACAGCGAGATTTTCGGCCATGCCACCACCCTTCCCTGGGGCTTCATGTTCGTGCGTTCGGCTGAATGGCGCGCCCTCTATTCGGGTCAGGCCTGCCATCCCACACAGATTTATGAAGCGCTCTGCTATCTCGCTCTGTTCTGTCTGTTGATGTGGCTCTATTGGCGTAAGAATGCCGGCGAACGTCCCGGACTCATTTTCGGCATTTTCCTGATCGGCATTTTCCTGCCGCGTTTCTTCATCGAATTCATAAAGAACCCCCAGGTGGCTTTTGAGCAGGACATGACTCTTAACATGGGGCAATGGCTCAGCATTCCGTTTGTGCTTTTCGGAATATTCCTGGCCGTCAGGGCTATGATCCGTCCCAAAATCAACATTTCCTATCCCGGTAAATTCGCCGAAGAGACCTCCGGCGTCAAACGCTGACCGATGAATCGTCTGAAGCCTTGGATTCTGCCCATCGCGATGGTGTGCGGCGTGTTGCTGCACAATGTCATGGACGCAGTTCAGTTTCTTGCGCCATACCTGGTGTTCGCCATGCTGTTCATCACCTTCTGCCGGATCAAACCGTCAGAATTCCGATTTGACAAACTGACATGGCGGGTGGTTTTAACACAGATTGTCGGAGCCGTGGCAGGCTACTTCCTTCTGCGTCCGCTGAGTCCGGACATCGCCCAGGGGTTCATGATCTGCGTTCTATGCCCTACGGCGACGGCCGCGCCTGTCATCACAGCCATGCTCGGCGGCTCCATCACCACATTGGTGTCAATCTCCATCCTCAGCAATCTGTCGATGGCGCTGATCGGTCCGCTGTTTTTCGCCGCCATAGCAGACCCGGGCGCTCACATTTCATTCGGACAGGCATTCTGCGCGGTGATCGGCCGGGTGGCTCCGGTGATTCTCGGCCCCATGGCAGCGGCCTTCGCGCTGCTTTACATTTCTCCGCGCCTGCATAAATCCATAGCCACACATCAGGCTCTGTCGTTCTATATCTGGGCCATTTCCCTTATACTCATTGTAGGCCGCGCCGTATCGTTCGCCATGGCCGAACCGCCGTCCATGATTCCGGAGATGATAGCCCTGGCGGTTATCGCCGGCATAGCCTGCGCCCTGCAGTTCTATATCGGCCGCAAACTGGGGTGGCGGTCAGGCGACCCTGTCGCGGGCGCACAGGGCCTCGGCCAGAAAAACACGGTTCTTGCCGTATGGCTCGCCACATCCTACATGCACCCGGTTTCGTCCATTGCGCCGGCCGCTTATATCGCGTGGCAGAACACAGTCAACTCCATCCAGCTGTATCTGAAGGCAAAGCGGGAAAGATGACCGAACATTCCGGCCTCCGCGAGTGTTAAAATTAAGTAAAGATAATAACATAAGACACTAAATACATACAATAATGGAAAGCATGTTTGACGTGCTTGCACAACTACCGTTGTTCAAGGGGGCCAGCCGCGAGCGACTCCAGCAGACCGTCGGGGAGACCAAATTTCACTTCCTCAAATACCTGCCCGGGGAGACCATCATTCCCGCGGGTAAAGACTGTACTGAAATCGCATTCATAATCGCAGGCCACGTATCTGTCCGGATCGAGAATCCCGACGGTCGGTTCAGTGTTACACAATCACTGGGTGCGCTCGATGTCATCTCTCCCGAATTCCTGTTCGGTCGTGTCACTCGCTATCCCGGCACAGTCACGGCCATCGACACAGTGAGCATGCTTCTTATCTCCAAATTAGATTATCTCAAGATAATGACCAGCGACTCTGTGTTCCTGTTCAACTATCTGAACCTCCTGTCGATGAACGCGCAGAAATCCGTCGAGGGCATCCTGGCTGTCTCGACGGGCGACATTCCCGAACGAATCGCGTTCTGGATCAGCGCGCTTACCCAGCCCCGAAGCTATGACATTCATCTCGAATGCAAGCAGCGCGACCTCGTGGCACTGTTCGGCGTACCGCGCACCACTCTGCGCGCCGCACTTGAAGACATGAAAGAACGCGGTCTGATCGACTTCTCGCTTTACGGAATCGATGTCAAGGACCGACGTAATCTTCTGGCTCTGCTTCACAATCATTCCGAACAACCCGACTGACCCCTCCGTTTACACGGCACAATCAAGGGCGCCGCTTCTCGCGAAGCAGCGCCCTTGTTGAATTTCACAAACCTTATATTCTTTTTTCCTTTAATTAACCTACGTCGATTGCTTATCGACATTGCAAAGTTAGCCACAATCCGGGCCTCTGTAAAGCATATCTTAGTATAATATGAACAAATATAAATTCCATAAAACAAATTTATACTATCAATCAAGCAGTTAATCCTCGTCTTATACACAACAAAATATAACACTCAAATTTGCCTAATTGACAAATTATACCTACTTTTGCAGCAGAAACGGCATTCAGAAACCCACCATGCACACATTCATGTATAAATTTCCGCGCATTCTGATCCTGATCACCTTGGTTCTGCTGTCAGCAATTGTCGCGTCAGCCTCCCGGACTCAGAAGTTGCGTCACGCGCTCGTATCACTTGACAATAGCCTTGAAAATTACGATTTGTTCAGGCTCGAGCGCCAACACCGTATCGACTCCATGGCCTCGGCTGCCTACCGATCCGGGAAGTCCTCGGCTATGCTTGAGCTGGGTAAAGCCTATGCCGGCTTCAACAACGACAGCGCAGCAAATGTCCTGCGACAAGCAATAAGATTGGCTCATATAGAAGGAGACTCCGCTCTAAAGCGTACGGCTACAATAGAATACGCATCCATTCTTCCGAAATCGGGAATCTTTACCGACGCAATCAATCTGCTCGATCAGATGCACTCTGACTCTCTGACAGACAGTCAGAAAATGAAATATTACGGCGTAAAAAGCCAGATCATGATCAATGCAGCCACATACGCGCCTTTCAAACCTCATGAAAGATACTACGACAGTCTGTCCGTCGTGCTCATTGACTCACTGAAATACTTCCTCCGGCCAAACAGCCTGGCCGACCGACTGGCCGAAGCCCAGAAACTCATGATAAAGGGAGATGACACCCTCGCTTTCGGGGAACTGAGCGAGGCACTTGAAAACACAGAGCCGTCCGATCCCTCGTATGCCGTCCTCACCGGCATGCTCGCGAAATATTTCCGCGACAAACCTGACCGTGCAGACGAATACATTTATTATCTTACACTTAGCGCGAAAGCCGATGTATCGCAGGCGAACGGCGAAGCCGAATCGCTGCTCCGGCTCGGAAACGAACTCTTCAGCCGCGGCGACGTCGACCACGCCTTCACATATATTTCAGCATCCGGAAAATTCATGGCCGAAAGTGGTTCGCGCACCCTCATCACCGAAATAGCTCCTCCGATTGCGGTCTACTCACAGATTATCCGCAAAAGAGACAACCGTCGCAACATTATTATTATATGTGTCATTGCCTTATTCATTCTGGGTTACGCAGCCGCGTTCTGGTATGTCAGACGTTCGCGCACCAAGTTCAAAGCTCTGAAAGAGCAATATCTCAAACTCACGTCGTCAGTTAACTCGCGTGACCAGTATATCAACGAACTTCTGAATCTGTGCGCCGTCTACGTTGAAAGTATGGAGGATTATAATCGCTTCATCAGTCGCAAACTGAAAGCAAACCAGGTTCAGGATCTGCTCAAAACAGTCGAAAGCGGAAAAGTGATGCAGGATCAGACTGAAAAGTTTTTCACTGTGTTCGATCATGCGGTATTCAAAATATATCCGGATTTTCTCAACGATATAAACAGCTTGCTCATCCCGGACAAACGTCTGTCGCCGGGGCCATCGGGACGCTTGTTGCCCGAGCTCCGCATTGCGGCATTCATGCGTCTGGGCGTAACGGACAGTAACCGCCTTTCAAAATTTCTGGGACTTTCCCTCAACACTATATATACTTACCGGAACCGATTGAAATCCCGTGCACTCAACCGCGATACTTTTGAGCGCGATGTGATAGAAATGGACAAGGAAAACTGAATTATTTCATATATTTAATCTTATATTTTGCTACACTTGAAAAATAATTATTTCTCTGTAATTCAATAGTGTACAAAAATATTTTTACGATATTGATTTATATTTGTGCTTAACACCTGTTCTTACCCCTTGACAAAGCAGTAACTTTGCAGTGTAAATAATTTTTAGGTCTAAGATTCAAGGTTATTATTTAGGATTATTCAGTAAAGACAAACAAGGATTTTTAAATGGTTTTAGGTATTTAGTGTTAGAACCTCAAAGAATAAGCCGAACTGTGAAGTTCGGCTTATTCTTTTGTGAGTTTCACGCATATTTAGTACCTTTGCACACTATTTTATATATGGACAGGCAATCCCAACATATAAGCCAGGAAATCAGACAGACCCTGAGATTAAGCCCCGCACAGATCAGGTTCGGCAGAATTCTTGAAATGACCGCACCCGAATTCGAGGACGAAGTGACCAGAGCGCTTGAGGAAAATCCGGCTCTCGAAGCGGTAGATTCCGATACGCAACTGCCTGACGATGGAGCAGAATCATTCAACGAGACTGCCGAACAGCTGCAGCGTGCGGATTTCAGATCTGACGAGGATATGCCCAATTATATGTACCGCCAGACGCTGCATGACCGCGACTACAACACTTTCGACCCGGCGTCAGTGGAACCCGGAGAGGCCGACCTTTCTGTGCTCGAGATGCAATTGGCCGACATGGATCTGACCCCGCTGACGCGATCGCTGTGCTCATACGTGATCGGGAATCTCGATTCCAACGGTTATCTGACCCGCTCTGCCGAAGCTATGGCCGACGACCTTGCTATGAGTGAGTCGGTCGATGTCACGGCGGAGGATGTGCGTAACGCAATAGGTATCGTGCGTTCACTCGACCCGGCCGGCATCGGAGCCACCGATCTCCGCGAATGCCTGCTGTTGCAACTCGACAGAATGTCCGCACGTCCTGCGCTCGGTCTTGCGCGACGCATCGTCAAGGACTTTTTCAGCGATATCGCCCTGCATAACATCGCTAAAATTTCAGAAACGACCGGTCAGAGCATATCGGATGTAGATGAAGCGTTCGGACTCATAAAGTCTCTGAATCCCCGGCCCGGAGCCGATATTGAACCAACCTCCGGAATAGACCGTCCGCGACAGATAATTCCCGATTTCATCATAGACACCGATTCATCAGGTAAAACGACCGTGCAACTCGGAGGACGCGTGCCCGAACTGCGCATAGAAGCGTCGTTCGACACTCTCCGCGCCACCGATGCCGCGATGGCCTTCATACGTGAACGCCGCGACAACGCAGAACAGTTCATCAGCATGGCCCGTCGCCGTGCCGCCACCCTAATGGCCGTCATGACAGCCATAATAAGTCTCCAGCCGACATACTTCAAGACATTTGAGCGGTCTGACCTCCGGCCGATGGTTCTCCGTGACATTGCGAAACTCACCGGTATGGATATCAGCACCGTATCACGCGCCATAAGCATGAAATACGCACTCACGCCATTCGGCAACGTCGCGCTCAAAAGCCTGTTCAGTGAAAAAACCGGGAACGATCCGGAGCTGTCGGCTCACCGGCTCGCCGATGCGATCGAGAATCTTATATCATCAGAGGACAAGACCAATCCGCTGACCGATGCCGCCATCGTCGAGGCGCTGAAGACGAAAGGAATGGCTGTGGCACGGCGTACTGTTACAAAATATCGAGAAAAAGCCGGTATACCATCGACCCATTATCGCAAACGCAAATCCTAACTAAACCGAAATGCAAGCTTCCGAGACTGCTCCCTCAACATCGCCAAGATGGGCACAGATACTGAGCGACATATTCTCACCGCTGCTCATTCCCACCTACGGCATGGCTCTGGCCATGTGGATCACCCCGCTGCGCACGGTGCCCGAAGGAGCTCGCCTGCTGGCGACCCTGATCGTGGCCGTAATCACCGGCCTCGTGCCGCTGCTGGTCATAGCGTTACTCAAGCACTTCAAGATGGTGGACGACAACGCCATATCGCGTCGCTCGCAGCGTCCGGTTCCGATGCTCGTGGCTGTGGTGTGCTACGCGGCGGCCGGATTCATCGTCGGCATGCTCGGCGCACCGCTTTGGCTGCGGATGTTCTTCGGAGGCGCGGCCCTCGCCACTCTGTTGGCCATGTTCATCACCCTGCGCTGGAAAATAAGCGCGCACACCACCGCCCTGGGCGGACTCACGGGCATGATGCTGCGCATGGCGGTGATGGGAATAGCTGATGTGAACGTGATGATTCTCCTCACCGTCGGCCTGCTCCTTACAGGATTGATCGCCACCACGCGTCTGTTGCTCGGTCGCCACACTCTGGCCCAGACGGTATGCGGGGCACTGCTGGGCGGCACGTGTTGCTATATAGCCATGTGCCTCTGATTCTTTGTGAAATTTCAAATCAAATATATCATGACTCCACAGGTTTCAATAATAATGGGAAGCACATCCGATCTTCCCGTGCTACGCAAGGCCGCTGACTTCCTCGAACTGATGCAGGTACCATTCGAGATGCAGGCGCTCAGCGCCCACCGCACGCCCCGTCAGGTCGAACAATTCGCCACCGGAGCCGCCGACAGAGGCGTCAAAGTCATCATCGCAGCCGCCGGCATGGCGGCCGCCCTGCCCGGTGTCATCGCGGCTCTGACTCCACTCCCTGTCATAGGCCTGCCGATCGACTCAACCCTCCAGGGGCAGGACGCGCTTCTGTCCATCGTGATGATGCCGCCCGGCATCCCCGTTGCCACAGTGGGAATCAACGCGGGAATGAACGCCGCCGCCCTGGCCGTGCGGATGCTTGCCCTCGGAGATGCCGAGCTGGCCGCACGCTATGCACAGTGGTGCGAGAACCTGAGTAATAAGATCGTGAAGGCCAACGAGGAACTGGCCGCCATGTCCGACTATAAATTCAAGATATGAGCAAGACATTCCGGCGCAGAAAGACTCATCCCGTTCACATCGGACATGTGACCATCGGAGGCGACAACCCGGTCGCCGTACAGTCGATGACAAACACCAAGACCATGGACACCGAGGCATCGGTAGCCCAGATTCTCAGTCTGGCGGAAGCCGGCGCCGACATTGTGCGGCTCACTGCCCAGACCTCCGACCACGCCCGCAATCTCGGAACGATTCGCGAAAAAGTGCGCCAGGCCGGATGCGAAGTTCCTCTCGTGGCCGACATTCATTTCAATCCCGCGGCGGCTTTCGTCGCGGCTGAAAACGTGGAGAAAGTTCGCATAAATCCAGGCAACTTCGTCGATCCGGGACGTACGTTCGTGAAACTTGAATTCACCGATGACGAATACGCTGCCGAACTCGAACGGCTCCGACAGAGTTTCGTTCCGTTGCTTGACCTGTGCCGAAGCCGCGGAGTCGCTCTCCGCATCGGCGTCAATCACGGCTCGCTCTCCGACCGAATAATGAGCCGCTACGGCGACACTCCGGCAGGCATGGTCGAGAGTGCGATGGAATTTCTGCGTGTATGTATGTCAGAGAATTTCACGGATGTGGTCATCTCCATCAAGGCTTCGAACGTGGTGGTGATGACTGAGACCGTCAGGCTTCTGTGCGACGCCATGGCCGCGGAAGGCATGGATTTCCCGCTGCATCTTGGCGTCACTGAGGCAGGCGACGGCGAGGACGGACGCATAAAAAGCGCGGTCGGAATCGGATCGTTGCTCGCCGACGGTATCGGCGACACAATCCGTGTCTCGCTCTCGGAAGCCCCTGAAAACGAAATTCCGGTGGCGCGCCGGATTCTGCGACACATTGAGCTTTTGTCGAAAGAAGAGGCACAGGGAGTTGTCGATATCACCGAAGGCAGAGACGCCGAACCCGTACCCCTTGTTACAGGTTTCGAAAATGTTCCGGAAGGTCTTTCTTCGATACGTGTCACCTACCCCGCCGATCTAACAGCCGACGAAGTTCAGATCGCTGCTTCTATTGACCTTGGAAGCCGGCTGCTCGAGAGGCCTTACGGCTCGGTTGAAATAGTCGCGCCGTCGTTGACGGCTGAAGAATGCCGGAAACTGGCTCTTGACATCCTGCAGGCCACACGCCGCCGCATTTCCAAAACGGAATATATCGCATGCCCCGGCTGCGGTCGCACACTCTTCGACCTACATACTACCCTCTCCCGGGTCAAGGAATCCACAGCACAGCTCAAAGGACTCAAGATAGGCGTGATGGGGTGCATAGTTAACGGCCCGGGCGAAATGGCAGATGCCGACTACGGATATGTGGGCGCCGGTCCCGGTCGCGTGAGCATCTACCGCGGAAAAGAATGTGTCTATAAGAATATACCGACCGACGAGGCTCTGCCAATGCTGCTCAAACTTATAGCCAACGACGGCCGTTTACCGGAATGACACGATGATTCCTGCTGCAAATCCATCATACCACACTTCCCTGTCCGGCCTCCGGATGGTTCATCTGCACCGCCCGGACGCAGCCGTAGGACATTTCGGCGTGGCCGTCAACGTAGGCTCTCGCGATGAAGATCCGGCGGTGTTCGGTCTTGCCCACTTTGTCGAGCACACCATATTCAAGGGAACCGACACACACCGTTCGTCGTACATCATCAACCGGATGGAGGCCGTGGGTGGCGAACTGAACGCCTACACCTCTAAAGAGGAGACGGTGGTCTACTCCACATTCCCGGCCGGAAACCTGCACCGCGCCATGACTCTCATAGCCGACCTCGTGGCCAATTCGCGTTTCCCGGAACGCGAGCTTGAGAAAGAGCGTGAGGTAGTGGCCGATGAGATCGATTCTTATCTCGACTCGCCGGCCGACGCCGTGTTCGATGATTTCGACGACCTGCTCTTCGCAGGACACGGCATAGGCCATAATATACTCGGTACGCGAGAGGCTCTCGCCTCATTCACACCGGAATTATGCCGGCAGTATCTCCGCGAGCGGTACACTCAGGACAATATCGTGCTTTTCTATGCCGGCGATGTCCCGGCCGACAAATTTTTCCGCCAAGCCGAACGCCTCTTCGCCCGTCTGCCCCTCACAGGCCTGAGAATCAAGCGCTCAGCTCCGGAAGTGACGGATGTATTCGACCACACCGTGCATATTCCTTCACATCAGGCGCATACCGTCACAGGTGCGCGAATCTGTCAGCTCGATTCTCCGGAACGATACACTTACGCCCTGCTGTCCAACATCATGGGCGGCCCCGGCATGAATTCCTTGCTTAACGTGTCGATGCGCGAACGCAACGGTCTGGTTTACAGCGTTGAATCATCCACCTCTTTCTACACTGACTGTGGTGCGCTGACAATCTACTTCGGCTGCGACCCGGCCGACACACGCCGTTGCCGCCGCCTGGTCGCGCAGACAGTGGATCGCCTCGCCTCCGGGTATATGACCCCGAAACGGCTCGAGGCGGCCGTAACCCAGTACATGGGACAGCGGATAGTGGCTCTTGACAACACCGAGAGCCGCATTCTGGCCCTTGCCCGCGAGTTTCTCCTCACCGGTCAACCGACTGTTCCGGGCCGCGCCACAGAGGCCCTGCGGTCCATCACTCCCGATGCCCTCGCCTCTGCCGCCGCCTCGCTCCGACTCTCGACCCTCACACTCGCTCCGGAGTGATTCCGGGTGTATCTGCCGATGGAATACAAATTCGCATTTTTTCAATAAAAATGCATACCTGCTGTAATGTTTGGCGATGTCATACGTCTTATTATTATACAGCACTCCTTCTTTCTCTATTATGTCACGATTAAGTTTGTTCTTATTAGCGGTAATCTGTGCTTCCGCCCTTAATGCCCGCAGTGTGCGCGGCATAGTATTATCATCAGCCGACTCCACCGCAGTGGCAGGCGCATCTTGCCGTCTGATCGCCGACGGAAAGGCCGTTGCCGGAGAGATAACCGACGAAAACGGAGTTTTTTCGATTGACTCCGACCTGAAATCCACGCTGACTCTGGATATAAGTATGACCGGATATGCTCCCACAGGTATTATAATCGCCGGCAGCAACAAAAGTGTTGACCTAGGCACCATCTATATCGACGAAGCTATAGAGGCACTCGGCGAAGTGACCGTTACCGCCACATCATTCGTGAATTCCGCGGGTCGCACCATAGTCTATCCGTCCTCGTCGGAAGTCAGGGCCTCGTCCACTTCCATGAGCCTGTTCCAGAAACTTCCGCTGGCCGGGCTGGAAGCAGACCCGATCAACCGCACTCTGAATGTGGACGGCGGTCTGCCATACATACTGATAAACGGAGTGCCGTCTACCATCGAGGATGTCAACGCCCTTCAGCCTAAAGATATTGAGAAAATCGAATATTCACGGTTCACTCCGGCCCGATATGCCGACAAAGGCAACAAGGGCTTTCTGAACATTACCCTCAAACAGCGTAACGACGGCGGACAGGTGTATGTCTGGGCGCGGTCGGCCGTACAGACAGCCTTCGTGGATGGCTCAGTCCGGGCATCATACCATCAGGGGCCATCGCAGTTCACGCTTTCTTATAACCCCTCGTGGCGCAACTACCAGGATGTCTATGACTATGAGTCCGAAAGTTTTATCGGCGATGATTTCTCAACCCATCTCGAAACAAGCGACCGTAATCCTTTCAACTATCAGTACCAGACAACCCGTCTGAAATACGACTTCAGCCCTAACACCAACACCCTGTTCTCCGCCACTTTCAGTGCAAGCCCGAACTCCAACAACAGGCGGACGCTCGGTCATACCTCCGACTCATATCTGGGCGAATATGACTTTGAAAACGTCGCACGGAGCAATAATTTCAGTCCCTCACTCGATCTGTTCGTGCGCCACAATTTCAATGACAACAATTCGCTGGAGGCTCAGGTGGTGGGAACGCTGAGCAAGGACAAATACCGCCGCGACCATACATATATCTATGATGACGACGTGACGGACGTATATCTGATGAACGCCGACAGCCGTCGCCGCTCGCTCATATCCGAAATAAGTTACATCCACGACTTCAGCCAGAGGACCCAGCTCTCGGCCGGATTCCAGAACACAGTGTCACACAGCACGAACAAATATCTCAACACCGACTACGAACCGGTGCTTACCGAGAACAACAATTATGTCTACGCCACCCTGGGACAGAGCGTCGGCAAAATCTACCTCTCGCTTTCAACCGGAGCAAAAATGTTCTGGATCAAGAATGACCTTAACCGGCGTAACTTCATCCGCAATCTATCCACTGTATTCGGTTCGTGGAACATATCCACCGCATGGAATCTTCAGTTGGCTTTCCAGTACTCTCCCTTAATCCCCTCTCTTTCATCGCTGACCGATTATCCGCAACAGGACACTCCATACCTGATCACCAACGGCAACCCGAATCTGAAAGTGTCGGATAGATTTCTTTTCCAGTTCATGCCGTCGTATCAATACAAGAAATTCAACACCTCTCTGCTCGTAAATCACGGATTCGTCAACAAAGCCATGATAAGCGACGTCCGTTATCTGGGTGACGAGCTGTTCCTGTCGCAGACTGTAAACGCTACACGCACCCAGGAAACTATGGCGAGCCTGAATATGAGGATCAAGGATATCGCGGGGTTCGGCGCCAACGTAACCTTCCGTTACCACCATTACCGCACCATTCTTCCCGAATGGAGCAAGGTTTTCAATAGTTTCGGAGCCACATTCTCACTATGGTGGAATCACGGACCCTACACGATTTCATACTGGTATAAGATTCCCGCGAAATCACTGAACGGTACTGCCGTGTATAAAGAAGAGAACGGCAACTCGCTGTCATTCGACTATGCCCCCGACAAACACTGGAATCTCGGATTGAGCTGGATGTATATGTTCGATAATAAGGGTACGCGTTATCCGTGGTGGAACTATTCGGCGGTTAATCCTTCAACCAATGACCGCTACATAAAGAACAATTCGAACATGGTGACCATCTCCGTGAGCTACAATGCCGACTTCGGCTCCATCTTCCGCACCGCGCGCCGCACACTCAACAACTCCGACAGCGGCTCCTCCCTGCTGAAGATGTAAACATCTCTAATACACAAAATAAGACCGTCCTGTATGTTTTAAACAATAGGACGGTCTTATTTTGCAATTATGGCTATACTACCTTACAAATTAATAGCAAGGCCGGCTGCACCGGGCAGTCGGCCTTGCTGTTATTCAAATGAAGCGGATCAGTCGTTGTTGAGTTCGACTTCCTCGACTTCTACGTCTTCGGGAACGGGATAGGTCATCTCGTCGGTAGCACCGACCACGAGGTTCTGATATTCACGGAGACCTGTACCGGCGGGGATGAGGTGACCGCAGATAACATTTTCCTTCATGCCCTCGAGGGTGTCGCTCTTGCCCTGAATTGCAGCTTCGTTGAGCACCTTGGTCGTTTCCTGGAAAGATGCGGCCGACATGAAGCTGGAGGTCTGGAGAGCGGCGCGGGTAATACCCTGAAGGATCTGCTCGGATGTGGCGGGAACCGCATCGCGTACGGTGACTGTGCGGAGGTCACGGCGCTTGAGGGCCGAATTCTCGTCGCGCAGGCGGCGGGCGGTGATGATCTGACCGGGTTTGAGTTCTTCGGAGTCACCTGCGTCGGTAACGACTTTCTTGCCCCAGATGCGGTCGTTCTCGTCCATGAAGGCACGTTTGTCAACCACCTGCTGTTCGAGGAACAGTGTGTCGCCGGGATCGAGGATGGTGACCTTGCGCATCATCTGGCGCACGATAACCTCGAAGTGTTTGTCATTGATCTTCACACCCTGCATGCGGTAAACGTCCTGCACCTCATTCACGATATATTCCTGAACGGCTGTCGGGCCCATGATGTTGAGGATGTCGGTGGGAGTGATGGCACCATCGGAGAGGGGTGTGCCGGCACGAACCACGTCGTTCTCCTGCACGAGCACCTGCTTAGACAGGGGCACGAGATACTTCTTGACCTCGCCGAGTTTGCCGACAACGGAAATCTCGCGGTTGCCACGTTTAACCTTTCCGAAGTGAACTTCACCGTCGATTTCGGAAACGATTGCGGGGTTGGATGGATTGCGGGCCTCGAAGAGCTCGGTGACACGGGGCAGACCGCCCGTGATGTCACCGGCGCCACCGGATGCACGCGGAATCTTGACGAGGGTTTCGCCGACTTTGACTTCGGCACCGTCGTCGAAGATGAGGTGAGCACCCACGGGGAGGGCGTAGGTCACAAGAACCTGACCGTTGTTGTCAACGACCTGAAGTTCGGGAACTTTGGCACGTTCACGGGATTCGATGATAACCTTATCGGCAAGACCGGACTGTTCGTCGATATCGGTGCGGAAGTTGATATTCTCGACGAGGTTGTTGTATTTGATCTTACCGCCCATTTCGGTAACGATAACGGAGTTGAAGGGATCCCATTCGCAGATGACGTCGCCGGGTTTGACAGCGTCGCCGTCGTTGAAATAGAGTTTCGAACCGTAGGGAATGTTGGCGCTTGTGAGAGCCATACCGGTATTGGGATCAAGGATGCGCATTTCAGCAAGACGACCGATAACGATCTGAACCGGCTTGCCGTCGGGACCGACCTGATCGGTGGTGACAGTGCGGAGTTCTTCAATCTCGAGCTTACCGTCGTAACGGCTCTTGACGCTGGAGATGGCGGCCACGTTTGACGCAACACCACCGACGTGGAATGTACGCAGGGTAAGCTGAGTACCGGGTTCGCCGATGGACTGCGCAGCGATCACGCCGACAGCCTCGCCTTTCTGAACCATGCGGCTCTTGGAGAGGTCGCGGCCGTAGCACTTGGCGCACACGCCTTTCTTGCTCTCACAGGTGAGAACCGAACGGATCTCGACGGATTCGATGGGAGACTGGTCGATGATATCGGCAGCGGCATCGGTGATTTCTTCACCGGCAGCGACGATGACCTCTCCTGTGCGGGGATCAACGATGTCGTGAACCGAAACGCGGCCGAGGATGCGTTCGCCAAGAGAGGCGACCACTTCGTCGTTGTTCTTGATTTCACGGCAGACGAGTCCGCGGAGGGTGCCGCAGTCTTCCTCGTTGATGATGACATCGTGAGCCACGTCGACAAGACGACGGGTAAGATAACCGGCGTCGGCAGTCTTAAGCGCGGT
>CAMWNG010000054.1 GCA_947175575.1 uncultured Bacteroidales bacterium
CGACGAATAATCTTCTTACCTTAAATCTAATACCATGAAAAACTGATGCAAAGGTATAAAAAATATGTTTTACAACATAATTCTTGGGCAAGAAAATTACTCAAATTAACCTTATTTAATAGTATGTGGCCGAATTTCACTTTTGTTTACATTGTTACCCGAGCTATTATCTTTTATGTCTGCGAAAATTTTCTGATTCATTATTTTCTGCGTAACTTTGCAAAAACATTTGCAGATGGGACGATTACTATCCATAGACTTCGGACGCCGGCGATGCGGAATCGCTGTCACTGACCCTATGCGCATCGTCGCAAACGGACTTACGACGGTCCCGACAGGCGAATTGATCTCTTTTATCAAATCGTATATAAAGACTGAAACAGTTGACGCCATAATTGTAGGGCTGCCCACCACCATGCGGGGCGAGCCGTCAGATTCAATGCGTTATCTCACGCCGGTGATCAACCGCCTGAAAAAAGAGGTGACGCCGTTGCCGGTGGAATTCTACGATGAAAGGTTCACATCCACTCTGGCTCACAGAGCCATGCTCGACGGAGGCCTCAAAAAGATGGCCCGGCGAAACCGCGAAATCGTCGACGAAACCGCCGCGACATTAATCCTGAACGACTATCTGCAAAGCCGGAGCTACGCTGATTCCGGAATTTCGAAATTATAACCATTCACACGACTATGAAACTTCCAATCTATCTGTACGGACACCCCGTGCTTCGCAAGACAGCCGAGGACATAACGAAAGATTATCCCGATCTGAAAGAACTGATCGAAAACATGTACGAAACCATGTACGCCTCGGAAGGTGTAGGTCTCGCCGCACCGCAGATAGGCCGGAGCATACGTCTGGTCGTAATAGACGCCTCGCCTCTGGAAGAAGCCTTCCCGGAACTCGCCGGCGTGAAACTCACCCTGATCAACCCACGCCTCGAAGTTCTCGAAGGCAATGAGGAGACCCGTGCCGAGGGTTGCCTGAGCCTGCCGGGAATGTCGGAGAATGTAAAACGCAACGAGCACATCCGCCTCACATGGCTCGACGAGGATTTCCAGCCCCATGAAGAAGTTTTCACCGGATTCCTCTCGCGCATAATACAGCACGAATACGACCACCTCGAAGGAAAAGTCTACACTGACCGTGTATCGCCCATACGCAAACAGCTCATCAAGGCGAAACTGAACAACATCGCCGCCGGAAAAGTGCGTTGCGACTATCCCGTACGCTTCGCTCCGAAAAAACGATAATCCCTACAACTCATATAACATCACATTCTTACTTAAAAAATTTTAGTTGACTCGATATGGCCGACGACAAAAAGATAATTTTCTCGATGGTAGGAGTGACCAAGACCTACCCCCCTCAGAAAACAGTTCTTAAAGACATATATCTCTCGTTCTTCTATGGTGCCAAGATCGGCATTATCGGTTTGAACGGCTCCGGTAAATCCTCACTGCTAAAGATAATTGCCGGCATTGACAAATCTTATCAGGGCGAAGTGGTGTTCAGTCCCGGATATTCCGTCGGGTATCTTGAACAGGAGCCACAGCTCGACCCCGACAAGACCGTCATCGAAGTGGTGCGCGAGGGCGTACAGCCCATTATGGACATGCTTGCCGAATTTGATCAGGTAAATGCAGCTTTCGCAGACCCCGACGCCGATTTCGACGCCCTGCTGGCCCGTCAGGCCGAACTTCAGGACAAACTCGACGCGGCAGACGCCTGGAACATCGACTCGAAACTCGAACGCGCGATGGATGCCCTCCAGTGTCCGCCGGACGACCAGAAGATCGACACACTCTCGGGCGGCGAACGCCGTCGTGTCGCCCTCTGCCGTCTGCTTCTGCAACAGCCCGACATCCTCCTGCTCGACGAACCCACCAACCACCTCGATGCCGAATCGATCGACTGGCTCGAACAGCATCTCCAGCAATATCCCGGAACAGTGATCGCGATCACACACGACCGCTACTTCCTCGACCACGTGGCCGGATGGATACTCGAACTCGACCGCGGCGAGGGCATACCCTGGAAGGGCAATTACTCATCATGGCTCGACCAGAAGACCAAACGCATGGCCCAGGAAGAGAAACAGGCGTCGAAGCGCCGCAAGACCCTCGAACGCGAACTCGAATGGGTTCGCATGGCTCCCAAAGCCCGTCAGGCCAAGGGTAAGGCGCGTCTGAAATCTTATGACGCACTGCTCAACGAAGATCAGAAGCAGAAGGAAGAACGTCTTGAGATATTCATTCCCAACGGTCCGCGTCTGGGTAACAAGGTCATCGAGGTGCAGAACCTCGCCAAAAGCTTCGGTTCAAAAAAACTGTTCAGCGATCTCAGCTTCTCACTGCCTCCCAACGGCATCGTGGGCGTCATCGGCCCCAACGGCGCCGGCAAGACCACCCTATTCCGCCTCATCATGGGTCAGGAGACTCCCGACGCAGGCTCGTTCGAAGTAGGCGAAACCGTAAAGGTTGCCTATGTCGACCAGCGCCACCATGACCTCATTCCCGAGAAAAGTGTATATGAAGTGATATCACAGGGCGTCGAAAGCTTCCGCATGGGCGGACGCGACGTGAACGCACGCGCATATCTGTCGAAATTCAATTTCACCGGTGCCGATCAGGAAAAGAAAATCGGCGTGCTCTCGGGTGGCGAACGCAACCGCCTGCACCTCGCCATGGCCCTCAAGGAAGAAGGCAACGTGATTCTGCTTGACGAACCCACCAACGACATCGACGTCAATACGCTCCGCGCTCTCGAGGAAGGTCTCGACGACTTCGCCGGATGCGCCGTTGTCGTAAGCCACGACCGATGGTTCCTCGACCGCATCTGCACCCACATCCTCTCGTTCGAGGGCGATGGCAAGGTAGTGTTCTACGAAGGCTCGTACAGCGATTACGAAGAATTCAAGAAAGCGCAGAACGGAGGCAAGGAACTCCCCCGCCGCCGTTACCGCAAACTCATGGAATGATATGAATGTTCCGCGGGGCCGCCGGTTTCGGGCGCGTCCCGCGGTCCAAATGTCAGATCATGGTTTCAGATAAAGAAATAATCAGAAGCATCCGCAGGATCACCGGGCCGGCCATCGTGTCCAACATCACCACCCCGCTGCTGGGCCTGGTGGATGTCGCCATAACCGGACATCTTGGCTCTGCCGCCTACATCGGCGCCATAGCCGTGGGTACCACCATGTTCAACATGCTCTACTGGCTGTTCGGATTCCTGCGCATGGGCACTGCCGGCCTCACATCCCAGAGTGCCGGAGCCGACGACACCCGGGCCTGCGACGCGCATCTGCAACGATCGCTTCTCCTCGCCCTTTTGTTCGGACTATGCCTTATAGCCCTCGGAGGTTTCCTGAAAGAGTTCGTCCTCGACTATCTGCAGCCCGATGAAGTCACACGCCCGCTGGCGGCGCGCTATTTCAATGTGCTGATATGGGGCGCTCCGGCCACACTTGGCCTCTTCGCCCTCAACGGCTGGCAGTTAGGCATGCAGAACTCGCAGCTGCCGATGGTTGTGGCCGTCTCGCTCAATCTCGTCAACATCATCCTCAGTGCGATTCTGGTGTTCGGATTCGGCATGCAGATGGAAGGCGTTGCCACCGGCACACTGGTAGCCCAATGGTTCGGATTCCTGTTCTCGCTCATCGCCACCGTCTGTCTGTACGGCCCCAAAAGAGCGCGACTGCGTGAACTGCTCGAGCACAATTCTGTCGTGCGCCTGTTCAAAGTCAATGCCGACATTTTCCTGCGTACACTGTGCCTTGTGGCAGTCACCACATGGTTCACACGCGCCGGTTCCGAACAGGGCGTCGATACCCTGGCGGCCAACGCGCTGCTTATGCAGCTGTTCATTTTCTTCTCGTATTTCAGCGACGGTTACGCATACGCCGGTGAAGCTCTGGCCGGTAAATTCTACGGTGCGCACGACATCATCGATCTGCGGCGGCTCACCGTCATCCTGCTCAAACGCTCAGCCGTAGTGGCACTGATTTTCACCGCCGCATATTTCATCGCCGGCGAGCTGATATTCAGCCTCCTTACAGATAATGAGGGGGTGCGCGCCATGGCCGCCGATTACAAATACTGGGTGATCAGCATACCCGTCTGCTCCGTGAGCGCGTTCATTTTCGACGGCATCGCCGTCGGCCTTACCCACACCCGCGGCATGCTCGTGTCTATGGCATGCGCCATGCTGATATTCTTCCTCACATATTTCACCCTGCGCGGACTGATGGGCAACCATGCCCTGTGGCTGGCCTTCCTGCTTTACCTCGCGTTCCGCGGACTGATTCTCGGACGCATCCTCTACCCCCGCGTCATCGCGCGCCAAAACCACAACCCGGCTAACGGACAAAACAATTAATCACAACCAAAATATTACGACCATGTCAAAAAACAAAATGTCATCCCGCCAGATCTGGCTTGCAATCGGAGCCGCCGTGCTCATCATCCTGCTCATCCTTTGGCTCACCGGAGCGATGTTCACCGGCGATACCGATGTGGCAGCCTGCCTGCCCATGCTCTGATGGCGTGTAGAACACCGCTCCCAACAGAGTCAGCCACCGGGGTGTCGGCCCTGCGGAACGGAACCATTCCAGGCCGCAACCGAACACCTCGGTCGCCGTTTTTCCCAGATCGAATCCCAATGCCTCGAGCGACGGCCTCACAAGCTCCGGATGGCGGCACCCGCGTCCCTCGGTGCGCGCACATCGAGCCGGGCCGCAATGATAGCACATCCCGGTGAATAGTGCGGCACGGCCGCCCTGCTCTCCCTCGAATTCAAGCAATTCGCGTTCCGAACGCCTCCGCATCTCCTGCATCGCAGCCGACATTTCAGCCGCACCCGCACCCGCCGGCCAGTCCTTGACACGTGCCCTGAGCCTATATAACCGCACCCTGGCAAATTTTCTCAGCTCCTCGCATGGATCCACCCCGAACGGCGGACACCCCCAGCGTGCACCCCAGTTGGCACACGCCCTGCACATCGGCTCGAAAACATCCCTCCGGTTGAAACGCGCGAAATATTCAGCCGTATCCATCTCTATATATTCCATTTCCGGCTCACTGACAGAAACCGCTATATTCTTTTCCATAATACAAAGTTACAAAAACATTTTGCAACACCCGAATATTATACACTTCCGTAAAAATCAAAATTCGAATAAAATATTATTCAACCTTAAAAAATTACATAAACAATTTTGTCAAATTCAAAATTATTTGTAAGTTTGCACACGTTATCGTTTCTTCCATAAAATAATTGCATATCACTAAAATTACTTCTATGAAAAAAGTACTAACTATCTTTATGGTTGCTTGTTATGCGTTATGTGTCCAAGCAGCGGAAAGCGCGGCCTCCGCCCATGCCATTCTTGTCGAAGACGGGAAATTATGGAAGGTTCGGGAATATGATTTTTGGCCTATTGAAACAGAACCGGATAGATATCGCGATTTTGAACAGAGATTCGACGGTACGAAGGAAATTAACGGAAAGATATATCATGTTCTCAAAGCTAAACACACTTATCCGACCGTGTCCGAAGAATATGAAGTGGCCTATATGAGAGAAGAAAACGGAAAAGTGTTCACGATCGCTAACACAGATTTGCCTACCTCAATTTTTGCTTCATTCTACTGTGAAAGTTTCATTTGTAATGAGGAAGAGGTCATGACTTATGACTTTACATTGAAGGAAGGTGACACGTATAGTTGGTTCCCGAGTGATAAAGCCAGAGACGAATTTTTTGAGAATAGCTTGCAAGATAAATCGTCCTGGTGGGTGGCAAACGCAATGTGTTGGCTGACTTACCCAATAGAGGTATTAAAGACTGACTATCTTAATATCTTCGACAATGACCTTGCTTATCAAAAAGTACGATACACAACCAAAGCTCTAAGTCGCGTCTGGGATTCTTGGTTCTTTGAAAGAGTCGGTGCTTTCAACGGAATGCTGCCCTATCCGGGTCTGGAATATCCGCTTGAAACCGGGGGTATATATGTGATTGAGGTTTATGATCCTGACGGGACTTTGATTTATTCGACTAAAGAAGTGAATAGCACTCCGGCGGTCGGGGCGGACGGCACTTTCACTTGCTCGTTCGACGGCTCGGCGTTGAATATCGCAGGGGCGACCGGCGTGGCGACGGTCACGGTTCATGACTTATCCGGCGCTACTGTCCTGACCGCGCAGGTGAACGAATCCGGCACAGTTAACCTCGAATGTCTCCCGAAGGGAGTCTATATAGTGCGCATGTCTGACGCCAACGAAACGCGCTCACTCAAAATCGCTATCTGATCCTCACTTACCGCACACTGCCCTGCCGGCAGAATGACTCGTCCCGGACGTCAGGCCATCATGCCGCGTCCGGGACGAGTGTAAATTCACTGTCTTATATGACTCCGGTTCAGTCGGGTCGGCAGCCACGCCGGAGACCGTCGTGGTCCAAAGTAGACGGATGCGGCGGCAGCGATCAGAAATTTAGAAATAATAAGTCAAGCCGGCGGAGAAGCGGTTTTCTCGGAAGGATATAGGACCTTTCATCAAGTCAGTAATGCCGATGGATCCTTCAAGATTTATAGTCCAGGAACCGACGGGCAATCCTACCCCGACGCGCCACGCACAATCAACCCGGTGTTGGGAGCCGTATTCACCGAAAAGCTCGAGGTCTGAGCCGTCAAGCTGTCGGTTGTCCTTGACTTTAACTTTGCCAGCGAACGCATAGTTGAGTTCCGGTCCGGTATAAACAGTCATTGCAAACCGATCGGTCATATTTATAAGGTAGCCTGCCACGACCGGAATCCGCAGTCCGGCCTTATACAATCCGGGGGCGCTGTGTTCTCTTTCATTATCATCCATAATAATCAGATCCTTAAAGGAATAGGTATCATAAAAGAACGACACACCCGGCTCCAGAAAGAAATTATGTCCCAGATAGACATTGTAGACCACCCCGGCCGAGACACCGGCACCCGCACGGTACATATCTACCGCCTCGGGGACGGCTCCGTGCCACTTTCCGGGGATATTGACATCCACGGCAGCCTTCACGCCCCACAACGGACGCGTATTCTCGACCTGACCCCGCGCTGACGATAAACACATGGCCATTATAAAAATCAAAAGAAGCCTTTTCATTTGGAAGATGTTTAGAGATTTATGCTATTATAACGCCGGCGGATTAAGTTTATTGCTCATGGCGTGCCAATCGTTGTTTTCCGGCAGACAGTTAAAAAACATTTTGCGCGTTCGGAAAAAATTCGTACCTTTGCGGTCTAAAATATCACATTTCCGTTCGGCGCATCGAGCACCGGCATCAATAAGTCAATTATGAAGCTCTTACAAGAGAAACTCTCCAAGTACACCGCCCCTCAGGAAGCAAAGGCTGCAGGCGTATATCCCTATTTCCGCGCTATCGAATCTGAACAGGAACCCGAAGTTTACATCAAAGGCAAAAAAGTGCTGATGTTCGGTTCCAACTGCTATTCCGGTCTGGTAACCGACCCCCGCATCAAAGAAGCCGCCATCAACGCCATCAAGAAATACGGCACCGGTGTGGCCGGCTCGCCCTTCCTCAACGGTACTCTGGACCTTCACAAACAGCTTGAGGCCCGTCTGGCAGAATATATCGGCAAAGAAGACGTAATGGTCTACTCCACCGGCTTCGGCGTAAACCTCGGCGTGGTGTCATGCCTCACGGGACGAAACGACTATATCCTCTGGGACGAACAGGACCATGCATCCATCATCGAAGGACGCCGTCTCTCTTTCTCCAAGCAGCTCAAATACAAGCACAACGATATGGCGAGCCTTGAGGAACAGCTCAAGACCTGCAATCCCGATGCGGTGAAGCTCATCGTCACCGACGGCGTGTTCTCCATGGAAGGCGATGTGGCCAACGTCCCCGAAATCGTGCGTCTGGCCAAGCAGTACAACGCCGCCGTGATGGTCGACGAAGCCCACTCGATCGGTGTGTTCGGCGAAGGCGGCCGCGGCACAGTCAACCATTTCGGACTGACCGACGATGTCGACCTCATCATGGGTACATTCTCCAAGTCGTTCGCATCGCTGGGCGGTTTCATCGCCACCGACAAGGAAATCACCAACTTCCTCCGCCACCACTCGCGCTCCTACATCTTCACAGCTTCGATCACTCCAGCATCGACCGCCGCGGCCCTCAAGGCCATCGACATCATGATCGAAGAGCCCTGGCGCCAGGAACACCTCTGGGAAATCACCCGCTTCGCCCTCGAAGGATTCCGCAACATGGGTGCCGAGATCGGAAACACCTCCACCCCCATCATCCCCCTATACATCCGCGACAACTTCAAGACATTCGCCATCACCCGCGACCTCTTCGACGAAGGCATCTTCGTCAACCCCGTGGTTTCGCCCGCTGTAGCCCCCGAGGACACCCTCATCCGTTTCTCGCTTATGGCAACACACACCAAGGAACAGGTTTCCGAGGCACTCGAAAAGATTCAGAAAGTATTCCGCAAACACGGAATCATCAAATAACCCTGCTACGCGGTATAACACGTAAATGCTTCATAGACAACGGACACTGCTGCCACGGCTGCGGTGTCCGTTTCTAATAGCAGGATTTTTTCATCCGACATGTAATTTTTCCGAAACCGTTGCGTCTAACGAATAGAACTGAATTTGCAATGGAAAACATCTTAGAAGTAAAAAACGTAAGCAAGACTTACACAGGCCACAAGGCGCTCGACGACATCTCGCTCGATGTGCCACAGGGAAAAGTGTACGGACTGCTCGGCCCCAACGGTGCCGGCAAGACCACACTTATCCGCATTATCAACCATATCACGGCACCCGACTCCGGCGAAGTAATCTTCGACGGACATCCGCTCGTTGAAAGCGACGTGCGCAACATCGGCTACCTCCCCGAAGAACGCGGCCTCTACAAAAAAATGAAGGTGGGCGAGCAGGCTCTCTTCTTCGCCCGGCTGAAAGGTCTTTCGAAAGCCGATGCCACCCGCGCGCTCAAGGAATGGTTCGACAAACTCGAGATTTCGTCCTGGTGGGACAAAAAGATCGAAGAACTGTCGAAAGGCATGGCCCAGAAAGTACAGTTCATAATCACTGTGCTCCACCGCCCGCGACTGCTCATCTTCGACGAACCCTTCTCAGGCTTCGACCCCATCAATGCCAACATTCTGAAAAAAGAGATTCTCGAACTGCGCGATCAGGGCGCAACCGTCATTTTCTCGACACACAACATGAGTTCGGTGGAGGAGCTTTGCGATAACATCACCCTCATCAACAAAAGCCGCAACATCCTCACCGGCAACGTGCGCGACATCCGCACCCGCTTCAGCAATCATCGCTATGAGCTGGCCTTCGAAGGCAATCAGCAGAAACTCATCGCCGACATTACCCCGATGGTCACCGTCATAGAGCCTCTCGGCACAGACCGCGACGGCCTCAACCGCGTGCGTTTCGCGCTCCGCGATGCCTCCGACGTGCGTCTCGTGCTCGGGACGGCCAATGCTGACGCCGACATCCGCGCCTTCAACGCCCTGCTTCCCTCGATGGATGAAGTGTTTATACGCGCCGTAGAATCATGTAACGAACCCGCCGTAATTCCTCCTGCCTTATGAACTCATACCTCGGAATAATTATATCGCGCGAATTCCTCCAGCGCGTAAAACGCAAGAGCTTCCTCATCACCACCATCCTCATGCCGGTGATCATGCTGGCGCTGATGATGGCCCCTGCCGTAATCGCTGCACTCGCCGAACCAGAGAAACAGACAATCGCCGTGATAGACGACAGCGGCGACCTCGGGCGCAGCCTGCACAGCGACGACAACATCAAATTCAACATAATCTCCGACAATCTCGCCGACGCCAAACTCAACGACGACTTCGACGCCATCCTCGTCATCGGCAAGAATTCCATAAAGGATCCTTCAGGTTCAATATCGCTTTACTCACATTCCGCGCCTTCGATGGTCACAGAGCAGGCTATCGTCTCTCAGCTTGAGAAAGCCATCGAGAACCGCCGAATCAAAGAATACAATATCGACAACCTCCGCCAGATCATGGAAGAAGTGAGCGTCGACATCTCGCTCCAGACCTATCGCCTCGACAAAGAGGACGAAACCGCCACATCCTCCATGCTCAGCTACATCCTCGGCGTAGCCATGATGTTCATCCTCTACATGTTCATCCTCCTCTACGGCCAGATGGTAATGACGTCCATCATCGAAGAAAAGAACAACCGTGTCCTCGAGGTGGTGGTGTCGTCAGTCAAGCCCAATACACTGATGATGGGCAAGATACTCGGAATCGGTGCCGTGGCCGTAACCCAGATCCTCATCTGGGCCGTGCTTATCGTGGTAGGAGGAATGTTGCTGATGCCGTGGATGTCAGCCATGGCATCCTCTGTCGATGAACCGGCGTTTACCGGCGCCATCGACACCCTGTCCGACCCCGCGTTCGTCACACAGCTCATCGTGTTCATGTTCCTCTTCCTCGTTGGCGGTTTCCTGCTCTACTCTTCGATATTCGCTGCCATCGGATCGGCGGTCGACAACATTCAGGATGCCTCACAACTCCAGACTATCGCCATCATGCCCATTCTTTTCGCGATGATCATCTCGATGACTGTGGTCAACGACCCCAACTCATCGCTGGCTGTTTGGACTTCGATGATTCCCTTCACCTCACCGATGGTGATGATGTCGCGCCTGCCCTTCGGAATCCCCCTGTGGCAGCCTGTCGTCTCCACCGTCATACTCTTCATCTCCTTCATGGTGATGATCTGGGTAGCTGCCAAAATCTATCGCGTCGGAATCTTCATGTACGGCAAAAAACCGTCGTTCGCCGACCTCGTACGCTGGTTCAACTATAAATGATGGACACCAAATCCTCCTCCATCCGCCTCGCTGCCTTCGACACCCTCGATTCTGCTTACATCGCCATGGGTATGCTGGAGTCGAACGGCATAGAATGTTCGCTGCTCAACGGCATAATCTCGAGTGTATATCCTCTCGACTGGGCTTCCCCCGTGGTCGTGGTTAAATCGGACCAGGCCGAACAAGCCCGCAGGCTTATGACAGAGGGAGGAATGGAAAAATATCTGATATGAAGCAAAACCCTCAGGAAATCCTGATTGACTCTTATGACTATCCGCTCCCGCAGGAGCGGATAGCTTCGCATCCGCTCGCCCGCAGGGACGCGTGCAAACTGCTGGTCCATAAACCCGACGGATCGCTGTCGCACCACATCTTCTATGACCTCCCGGAGCTGTTGCCGGCCGACGCCCTGCTCGTTTACAACAACACGCGCGTTATCAACGCGCGCATGAAGTTCCGCAAAGACACCGGCGCCCTCATTGAAATATTCTGTCTCGAACCATTCTCTCCGGCCGACTATGCGGTCAATTTCGCCGAAGAAAGCAGTGTGGAATGGGTGTGCCTTGTCGGTAATTCGAAACGCTGGAAAGACGGCTCGCTCACTCTTCCGCTCGATATCGACGGCCATAGTGTCGAACTGAAAGCGTCACGTGTGCGCCCTCACGGCAATGCCTGGATCATTCGGTTCGAATGGAATGTCCCGATGCCTTTCGCCCGCATAATCGCCGAAGCCGGACAGATTCCGATTCCGCCCTACCTCGGCCGCGACACCGAGTCGTCTGACGCATCCGACTATCAGACCGTATTTTCAATCATAAACGGATCAGTCGCAGCCCCTACGGCAGGCCTGCATTTCACTCCTGAAGTACTTGAAGCCATAGACCGCCGCGGCATATCGCGCCGCGAAGTCACCCTGCATGTTGGCGCAGGCACTTTTCAGCCCGTGAAATCTGACGCCATCGGCGACCATCCCATGCATTCGGAATTCATAGCCGTTGACATCGACGTCATTCGCGACCTCGCAACCGCGCTGGCCGCAGGACGTCCCGTCATAGCCGTCGGCACCACATCGGTACGCACTCTCGAGAGCCTATACCAAATCGGTTGTCTAATCAGTCAGGAGAAATGGAACGGCGAAGTGCCGCAGTGGTATCCCTATTCGCCGGATCATCCCGACTTATCTTCGGCGGAGTCGCTGCGCATCGTGGCCGAATATCTCGAAAAGGACGGCTCTCCGGCTCTCGTGGCATCCACACGCATCATCATCGCCCCGGGATACAAATACCGGGTTGTGGCCGGAATGGTCACCAACTTCCATCAGCCACGCTCCACCCTACTCCTCCTCGTTTCGGCCTTTATGGGTGACACCTGGCGCGACATGTACCGCGAAGCCCTCGACCACGACTACCGTTTCCTCAGCTACGGCGACGCCTGCCTGCTACTCGGATAACACTTTTTATCCATTCATATTAACCGCGGGAGAGCCGACTTTGACAAAGTCGGCTCTCCCGCGGTTAATCATAGATTCTCCTCATCGTCGAGGGAATCGAAGTCGAAATCCCAGCCGTCATCCGAGGCATAGGTGTCGGTGAACCGGGCGAGGTCGCGGCCTTCGCGTTTCGTGGGACGCCCCAGGCCCTTGCGCCGGTCGACGAAGCCGGAAATCTTCACTACGTCGAGCAAATCGTATTGCTCCTGCGGAGTGACGTTTTCAAGATACTGTGGCACAAGCTTGGCTCCGAGCCGGTTCTCGGTCACCGCAAGCACCTTGAACGAATATGTCACCGGCGGTTTGCGCACATGAACCACATCACCGACTTTTACCAGTCGCGCGGGCTTGGTGGGGTTAGGGTCTTCGTTGACAGTCACGCGTCCTTTCTTGCAGGCTTCCGTAGAGATGGTGCGGGTCTTGAAAATTCGCATGGCCCACAGCCATTTGTCTACACGTACTTCATTTGCCATAACCGGTCATCATTTATTGTTGAACTTGCACATGGCACTCTGAGCGCCGGCCAGCACATATTCACGGATTGCTTCGCATGCCACGTCGATGCGCGCCGGCAGCTCCTTCTGCTGCTCAGGTGTGAAGTGGCCCAGTACATAGTCGATCTGTGCGCCGCGCTGGAAATCGTCACCGATTCCGAACCGCAGACGGGCATAATTCTGTGAACCGGTCATCTGGGCGATGTTCTTCAGTCCGTTATGGCCCGCATCACTTCCCCGTGTCTTTATGCGAATGGCTCCGAAAGGCAGGGCGAGGTCATCCACGACCACCAGCACATTCTCCAACGGGATATTCTCTTTCTGCATCCAATAACGCACGGCATTGCCGCTGAGATTCATGTAAGTGGATGGTTTCAGAAGCACCAGCTGCTTGTTTTTCAGGCGCATCTGAGCCACATCGCCGTAGCGTTCGGAGCTGAAAGAAATATTGGATGCCTCCGCAAAGGCATCCAATATCATAAATCCTATGTTGTGGCGGGTACCGGCATATTCGCTGCCGATGTTTCCCAGGCCCACTATAAGAAACTTCATTACTTACCTGCGGCAGCGGCGGCAGCGGCACCACGAGCGGCACGGGTGAGCTGTACGGCGCAGACAACTGCATTCTTGGCGTTCATCAGTTCGAGGCCTTCGAAGTTGAGTTCGCCTACCTGAAGCGATTTACCAAGGCCGAGGTTATCGACATTGATAACCAGACGTTCGGGGATCTTGTCGTATGTAGCTTTCACTTTGAGCTTCTTCATGCTCAGTGTGAGCTTACCGCCGGCCTTCACACCTTCAGCGTGACCTTCGAGTTTCACGGGAACTTCAACCACGACGGGTTTCTTGTCGTTCACTTCGAGGAGGTCGATGTGGAGGATAGAGTCTTTGACGGGCTGGAACTGGATGTCCTTGAGAACAGCCATACGCTTCTCACCGTTAACTTCGAGTTCGATAGCGAAGATCTCGGGAGTGTAGATGAGCTTGCGGACAGCGTCGTTGGTTACAGTGAGGTCAGTGGTGATCAGACCTTTGCCGTTACCGATTTCGACGATTTTTTCACCGGGTTTGAGAGTGCCGTTGAAGGGGAGTTCGAATACTTCACCGCCGTTGAGCACAACGGGGATCATGTTCTTTTCGCGGAGAGCCTTGGTGGCTTTCTTGCCGAGCTCGGTGCGGGGCTGGGCTGACAGATTGAATGTTTTCATTGATTTAAATTGTTGTGTTACTCAAAATTAAGTGTTTTGCTCCTTAATTTCCCATCACACGGGATGCTAAAAAGCGACTGCAAAGTTACTAATTATTTTCGTTAATGCCAACTGTTTTGTCCCTTTAATTGTCGGATTTTCAAATAACGATGTCAAAACCGGCGTTTTTGACGGCCTCGACTACGGCGGCGGCATCATGCTCGCCTTCGACTACGGCACGTCCGGTGCTGAGATTGACATCCACGTTTTCCACGCCTGCGACAGCTCCTATGGCCTTGGCCACGGATGCCTGACAGTGAGGGCAGTTCATTCCTTTTACGATATATTCTTTGGTCATATCAGTTTTTATAGTTGATTTGGTGAAAAACCTTTTTATGAATGTGTATATGAGCAACGAGCCCAACAGAGCCGAACATAAAAGCGAAAACACTGCGAAATCTTTTCCGCCGTGACATGCTGCGTGTACATCTGAAATGGCGAACCAGCTCGCGGGAAGCAGATAATCAATCATCAGTCCGAAAATTATCGACCCCAATATTATGCTTGACAGATAGATTACGGCCGACTTACGCCCCATTTCTCTGGATATCAGCGTAAAAGAGGCGAAATTCGCAGCCGGACCGGCCATCAGCAACACGAGAGCCGTACCCGGCGAGAGCCCCTTCATGACCAACGACATGGCGATAGGGATGGATCCCGTTGCGCAGACATACATAGGCACAGCGATTACCAGCACTGCAATCATGGACAGGATCGGAGTCTTCCCGAGCACTTCGAAAAAGTCCGAAGGCACATACACCGTGATCAGAGCAGCTATGACCAGACCGGCCATCAGCCATCCGCCTATGCTTCCCACAAGGTCTATGAAACCGTATTTGAGCGCGGCAACGCATTTGTTGACAAACCCTTGCGGACGCGAATCGTCGTCTGACATCGCACAGGCCACTGTTGAAGCATCAGACATTTTTTCGGATTTACCCACAGCAACTCCGCCGAACACAGCCGTGGCCAACGCGGCCACAGGTCTCACCACTGCGAATGCCGGGCCTAACAGCGACCATGTCGCCGCTATGCTGTCGACTCCGGTCTGAGGAGTGGCTATCAGAAATGATGTTGAAGCGGCACGCGACGCACCGTTGCGCCGCATGGCCACGGCAGTCGGCAACACTCCGCACGAGCACAACGGCAACGGCACGCCTACCAGAGCCGATTTCACGACAGCCTTCATCCCGCGACCCGATAGATGCCGGGCGAATGTTTTCTGAGGGATAAACGCGTGCATCACTCCGGCTATCAGAAAGCCTAACAGGATGTACGGCGACATCTCGTTAAGCATGAAGAGCAATGAATCAAACAATGACATAGCGTAAAATTTTGATTTAACCGGCCAGATTCATACACTGCGCCAAAATTTCAGTACAAATATACGAAATAATTCCGGATAAGACCGTCTCGGCAATATGTTTTTAGGAAGATTTCACATAGAGAAGTAAATTCAAAAAAAATCACACAATCGGACCGATTGTCGTCTACTCCCTCATCACGCGTATTATCTTTGCACCGGAATTCCAAAACAAACTAATCAAATCCAAAATCTCAAAATTATGACAAACTCCACACTTACCCTTCAGCCCCTCTGGATCAACCACATCGAACGCTTCCCCGAACGCATGCGCCCGCGTCTCTACGGCGCGCTCATCGCCTTCCTGCTCCACGGCACACCTATCCCCGAAAAGCTCCTCCCCTACCTTGGCATAATCCTCGACCTTATCGATGCCGAAAAGGGCGACTCCCCCGATAACTCCAAGCCATCCGAAGCCCTTCCCGCCTCAGCCACAGCCATCCCCGAACCGCCCGCTCAGGAGCTCGAATACCTGCAGGCCTTCACCAAGGCATGCTCTCGACGTTTCTGCCTGCAAT
>CAMWNG010000055.1 GCA_947175575.1 uncultured Bacteroidales bacterium
ATTTGGTCTGCGGTTGGGAGAACCGCCGAAGATGTAACGTATAGGTCAGATTTTGGCAATGCCTTCAATCGGTTACACTCGGCATAGCTCGAACAAGTTCGGCTCTGCTCTCATTTGCACGATTGTTGCCGGGTCGTTGTTGGAGGAATTAACTGAAAAAGCACCTGAGCGCAGATGATATTTGCTTCACATTGTTTGAATTTCATAAGTGTTCAGCGATTTCCAATTCACTGTCGCAAAGGTAGGGCTGACCGCTCAACGCAAAATAGACCCAAAGGGAATACTGCAAGATTTTTCAAAAAATTCAGGTCTTGTAGACGCATAATTTTTACCGTCCTGTGGTCTTGAAAATTCCATTGTGTTTTTTACATCGCTCGCTTTCTCGGCACTCCCTGATATTGCAACGTAAAAATCAAACGCGCCCCGGCGCACAGTTAAAAACCTCCAAAAACTTCAAAATCATGACATACGTGACTGAAGAGCAACGCGAAAAGCGCCGGAGAGATGCGATGGCAAGGTAATTTTTTTAGCAGTACACAATTACATACGTCCAAGAGTGGTTATATGATCTCAATCATTCGTGAGTTAAATCATCATTGGAATCATCATTCTTACCTGCTTCTCTCCGCGCGAACACATCTGCACAACACTTGTCCGACCCAGCAATAACAAATATTGGGGAACCGGGGCTCAGGTGAAAAGCGTTGCCATATTCATACTTTGTCATTTCACGGATTTTTGCTAATTTTGCGGTATGATTGACCAATCGCTCATTCCACGTATTCAAACCCATCTGACACGGTTTGAAGAGATCGAGACACTGTTAGGCGACCCGGCCGTGGCTGCCGACCAGACGCGCTTTGTGAAGCTCACCAAAGAATACAAACATCTGCGCCGGATAGTCGACCTGATGAAGCGACACGACGCTCTGGCATCCGACATCGAATTCTACAACGAAATAATCGAGGACGATTCTGACCCGGCGGAAACCGCCGATGCCCGCGAGGCTCTCGCACGCGCGACACAAGATATGGAATCCACCGTCGAGGACATCAAGCTCTACCTTATACCGAACGATCCCGAGGATGACAAGAACGCCATTCTCGAGATACGTGCCGGCACAGGCGGCGACGAAGCGGCACTCTTTGCCGGAGATCTCGCCAAGATGTATATGAGATATTGCGAAAGCAAAGGATGGAACGTGGCCGTCACCTCTGTGAGCGAAGGAGCCGCGGGCGGGTACAAGGAAATAGTGATGAGCGTGAGCGGCGATGCGGTCTATGGCACCCTGAAATATGAGTCGGGCGTGCACCGGGTGCAGCGCGTGCCGGCCACCGAAACGCAAGGACGCATCCACACTTCGGCTGCAACAGTGGCCGTATTACCCGAAGCAGAGCCTTTCGACGTCGAAATCAACGAAGGCGAAATCAAATGGGACACATTCCGGTCGGGGGGCGCGGGAGGCCAGAACGTCAACAAGGTGGAATCCGGAGTGCGTCTGCGCTACAAATGGAAAAATCCGAATACCGGAGTCGAAGAGGAGATTCTGATAGAATGTACCGAAACCCGCGACCAACCTAAAAACAAAGAACGTGCCCTGAGCCGTCTGCGGACATTCATCTTCGACAAAGAACATCAGAAATACATAGACGACATAGCCTCGAAGCGAAAGACGCTGGTATCAACCGGCGACCGCTCGGCCAAGATTCGCACCTATAACTTCCCGCAGGGACGTGTGACCGACCACCGTATCAACTATACTACCCACAACCTGCCCGGAATACTCGGAGGGGATCTTCAGGATTTGATTGACAACCTCATAATTATCGAAAACGCCGAAAAACTCAAAAACGCCGAACTCTGACCCTATAATACAAGATTATCATGAAAAATCCTCCGGACTTTACACCACCTGCCACTGACGGCAAGCCCCGACGCCTTATCTCGCTGCATACATTGATTCAGGCATTCAACGCGTCGGCAGATCGCTTCCCGTTGTCGCTTGCCTACCTGCTGGCGTTCGCCGTATGGGGATTAGTGACAATATGGATTCCGGATATGCCGGAAAATTCATTTTTCATTCGGAACGTGCGTCCCGCTGTCTGGTTTCTGTTGAGCACCGGCATACTGTTGTCGCTTGCCGTGAGCCTATGGTGCGAGCAGTCGGGAAAGCAACGGCTGCACACACCCGCTCAATGGGTGGGAAATATCATATTGTTACTCGACTTTACTTATGTCCTGTTACGCATCAATACATTCAGCACCGCTGAATACATCGCCCAAAGTTCAATATTCACGGCTCTGGTGGTGGCGGTGCTTTTTGTTCCGTCGCGACGGCACACGCCTCCGCGCCACAGTCTGATGTTCAGTTTACGCCAGGCGGGAAATCTGCTTGAATCATTAGGAATAGCCCTCGGGATGGGATTTGTAGTAGGTATAATTAATCTAACGGTCAACATACTTTTTTCGTATTACGATTACCGCATATTCGCCTCATTGGCTTTTCTTTTCAGCGCATCGCTGAGTATTCTTATATTCATAGGCCGTATTCCCGACTTTAACGAGACTGTAGAAATGGTCAGGAAATATGAACCGACAAAATTTATCGCAGGTGTCATAAAATACATCCTGCTTCCGGTGGTCGCAATTTATACGGTAATACTCTATGTGTACGGTATCAAGATTATCATTGCGCAGGAACTTCCCGACGGTGGCATATGCGCTATGGTATCTGCACTCACAGCAGGCATTTATGTGCTGCTGTTCCTTCTGAAAGCCATTGCCAGCTCTTCACAGGGCGAAGATCGCCTCACACAGCTGTCATTGCGGATTTTCCCACTGGTCCTCATACCGTTGCTTGTAATGATGAGTGTGGCCATCGGGGTGCGTATCGGACAGTACGGCACGACGGTAGCCCGATTATATGTCCTGACATTCAATATTTGGGCATATGTAACCGCTATCTACCTGTATTTCACTGCATCCCGGAACACTAATATCGTAGCGCTATCGTTTGCTGTGGTTTTCCTGCTGACCTCCATAATTCCCGGTGCCAATTACACAACGCTTGTTCACCGTCATATGCGCTCCGAGATTTTCAAGGCATTCAGCGAGGCGAATGTCAAGCAGTCGCAATATCCGCTTTCAATGTCTGACTTTGAAGTCGCGTTGCAGAACATGGATGAAGCTACCGCCGAAGATGTCAAAGCAAAATTATGCTATCTTGACAGTTACGACAACCATTCGTCAGTAGATGATATTATAGGTTTTGAAATATGGGAAAGTACCTATCGTGTTTCACCCACTTTCCGCCCCAAAACAGACCAAGAATACACCGAGGACGATAGAATCAAATTAAAATTCGGTTCTGAAAACAGGTCATTGGCTATCCCTGCCGGATATACCCATGTCAGGAATATTTTTCGGTATAACTCAAATATCGCTATTCCGGAGTCAGGCATAATTACGTTGGAACTCAGGGATAACATCTATATTCCCCTGGATTTCAATAAGGTAAAATCGCTGAAGTCCGACACGATCAATGAACCGATAAGAATCGAGCGTCAGCCGGACAGTCTTTATATAATCAGCTCTATAGATTATAGACTTAAACATTATTCCGACAGCACCTCCATCGAGACTCTCGAAATTGACGGAATGCTCTTTACACGTTAAGAAAACCATATATACGCTATAAAAAATGAATCGCCAACAGCTCGTCGAGAATATCCGCCGAAAGGGTTCGTTCCTCTGCGTGGGTCTTGACTCAGACATCAAAAAAATTCCCGCACACATAATCGAAACGGCCGATGACCCGATATTCGAGTTCAACCGCCGAATCATCGATGCCACAGCTCCCTACTGTGTGGCTTACAAACCGAACCTCGCTTTCTATGAAGCTCTTGGGGTAGAGGGACAGATTGCGCTCGAAAAGACAATCCGGTATCTAAAGACAAATTACCCCGACCAGTTCATCATCGCGGACGCAAAACGCGGCGACATCGGAAATACGTCGGCTCTGTATGCCCGCTCATTTTTTGAATATCTGGATGTGGACGCTGTGACAGTAGCTCCCTATATGGGCCGCGACAGCGTGGAACCGTTTCTCGGCTACGAAGGCAAATGGGTGATTCTTCTCGCGCTCACTTCAAATAAAGGCAGCGGGGACTTCCAGATGCTTAAATGCGATGACGGCCGTTACCTTTTCGAGCATGTGCTTGCGACATCAGCCACCTGGGCCGGCCCGGACGAAATGATGTATGTTGTCGGGGCTACACAAGGTGCGATGTTCGCCGATGTGCGTCGGCTCGCGCCCCGCAGTTTCCTGCTCGTGCCGGGGGTGGGCGCTCAGGGCGGTTCGCTTGACGAAGTGTGCCGTTACGGACTGACCGACGACTGCGGCCTGCTCGTAAACTCATCGCGCGGCATAATTTTCGCATCTTCCGGCGAAGATTTCGCCGAACGCTCAGCCGAAGCCGCCCGCGAACTGCGCGACCAGATGACCAAAATTCTAAAAGAACATTCCATCCTCTGAATACCTGAAAAACCATGAATAAACGTCTGATAGAATGTGTCCCCAACTTCAGCGAGGGACGCGATCCGGAAATAATCCGACAGATCACCGACGCGATCACCGCGGCCGCTCCCGTGAGCCTGCTCGACGTCGACCCCGGCGAGGCTACAAACCGTACGGTCGTTACCTTCGTAGGCGAACCCGATGACGTGGTGGAAGCCGCGTTCGCGGGAATCCGCCGCGCCGCCGAACTAATCGACATGCGCAAACATCACGGCGCACATCCACGCATGGGTGCCACCGACGTGTGTCCCCTGATTCCGGTGAGCGGCGTTACGCTTGAAGAATGTGCCGAACTGGCACGCAAGCTGGCCAAACGTGTGGCCGACGAACTTGGAATTCCGGTGTACTGTTACGAAGCGGCGGCTTTCACTCCCGAACGCAAGAATCTGGCCGTATGCCGTGCCGGAGAGTACGAAGCTCTACCCGAAAAAATGAACCATCAGGGTAAGGGTCCCGACTTCGGTGACCGCCCCTATGACGAGGCGGCAGCACGCACCGGTGCAACCACAATCGGCGCGCGTGACTTCCTGATCGCAGTAAACTTCAACCTCAACACCACTTCGACCCGACGTGCAAACGCAATCGCATTCGATGTGCGCGAAAAAGGCCGTCCGATGCGCGAAGGCGGCAAACTGACAGGCAAGGTTCTCACCGATGAAAAAGGACGCACCATCATGCAACCCGGCACGCTCAAAGGCACTAAGGCCATCGGCTGGTTCATAGACGAATACGGCATCGCACAGGTGTCGATGAACATCACAGATATAGCTGCCACTCCGCTACATGTGGCTTTCGATGAAGTGACCCGCGCGGCGGCCGCCCGCGGAATACGCGTCACCGGTACCGAAATCGTAGGTCTCGTGCCGAAACGCGCGCTTGTCGACGCAGGCAAATATTTCCTGCACAAACAGCAACGGTCGACCGGTATTCCCGAAGAAGAAATAATCCGTATTGCGGTCAAGAGCATGGGGCTGGACGAACTGAAAAAATTCAACCCCGAGGAGAAAGTGATCGAATACATGATCCGTGACAATTCCACCACGAAAAAACTGGTAGACATGACTTGCCGTGAGTTTGCCGACGAGACGGCCTCAGAATCGCCCGCGCCCGGCGGAGGCTCGATCTCGGCATATATGGGAGTGCTTGCAGCCGCACTCGGCACGATGGTTGCCAATCTTTCGGCCCACAAACCCGGCTGGGACGATCGCTGGCGTGAGTTCTCCGACTGGGCTGAAAAGGGTCGTGAAATTCAGGATACGCTCACTGCGCTCGTCGATGAGGACACAGCCGCATTCAACGGTATAATGGCTGTGTACGGTATGCCTAAAGGCACAGACTCCGAGCGAGAGGCGCGCGCCGAAGCAATGGAGAAGGCCACTGTCTATGCCACGGAAGTGCCCCTGCGCACCATGCGCGCGGCCGCCTCTACATTCGACCTTCTGGAAGCTATGGCACGCGAAGGAAACCCCAACAGCGTGAGCGATGCCGGTGTGGGCGCGCTGGGCGCCGAGGCCGCCGTAGCAGGTGCCGGACTTAACGTGCGTATCAACGCCGCCGGAATCAAAGACCGCGAATTGGCCGAAAAGCTCGTGAACGAAGCCAACGAACTTTGTGTCATCGCCGGACGCCGACGCTCTGAAATTCTCGATTTAGTGAACAGCAAAATCTGACTACAATGACACTTGAAGAATTCCGTAAAGACATAACGGCCGGAATCCCCGGCACCCTGCCCCCGAAGGCCGAATACGATCCTACGGTCAATCATGCGCCTCGCCGCAAGGACATTCTGACACCCGAAGAGAAAAAACTGGCACTACACAACGCCCTGCGATATTTCCCTAAGGAACTTCATGCCGAACTGGCTCCCGAATTCGCAGATGAGCTCGCACGCTACGGTCGCATATACATGTATCGCCTGCGGCCGACATACCCCATGCATGCACGCCCCATCGATCATTATCCGGCCAAATCGCGACAGGCCGCCGCAATCATGATGATGATCCAAAACAATCTTGACCCCGCTGTGGCGCAGCATCCGCACGAACTTATAACCTACGGCGGCAACGGTGCCGTATTCCAGAACTGGGCGCAATACCGTCTGGCGATGAAATACCTCAGCGAGATGACGGACAACCAGACTCTCGTGATGTATAGCGGACACCCGCTGGGACTATTCCCATCGCATCCCGAGGCTCCACGTGTGGTGGTGACCAACGGCATGGTGATTCCGAATTATTCCAAGCCCGACGACTGGGAGCGTTTCAATGCCCTGGGTGTTTCGCAGTACGGCCAGATGACTGCAGGCTCCTATATGTATATCGGACCGCAGGGCATCGTCCACGGAACAACGATCACGGTGCTTAACGCCGCCCGCGCTCTGCGCCCGGGGGGCGATATCGGCGGCATGTTGTTCGTGTCGGCCGGTCTCGGCGGCATGAGCGGAGCTCAACCCAAAGCCGCGAAAATTTCGGGTGTGGTGAGCATCACGGCCGAAATAAATCCCGCCGCGGTGGCCAAACGCCATGATCAGGGATGGGTAGACGAAGTGTACACCGATACAGAAGCTCTGCTTGACCGTGCTTGCCGTGCCATGGAGAACCGCGAAGCTGTTTCGCTGGCATATCAGGGAAATGTCGTGGACCTCTGGGAGGCGTTGGCCGAAAGGGATATTCCCGTTCACTTGGGCAGCGACCAGACATCGCTTCACAATCCCTGGGCGGGCGGTTACTATCCAGTCGGATACACATACGAAGAATCACTGAAAATGATGGCCGATGAACCCGAGAAGTTCCGCGAGGCCGTGCGCGACTCACTCCGCCGTCAGGTAGCGGCGATAAATAAGTTGACGGAACGCGGAATGTATTTCTTCGACTACGGCAACGCCTTCCTGCTCGAAGCATCGCGCGCAGGTGCTGACATCATGGCCGAAGACGGCAAGAGCTTCCGTTATCCGTCTTACGTGCAAGCAATTATGGGTCCGCGCTTCTTCGATTACGGATTCGGGCCGTTCCGCTGGGTCTGCACATCATGCTCGGAGGAGGATCTTGCCGAGACCGACCGTATCGCAGCAGAAGTTCTCGAACAGATGGTAGCCGAGGCTCCCGAGGACATCCGCGGCCAACTTGAAGACAACCTGCACTGGATACGCGAGGCGGGACGCAACCGTCTTGTCGTCGGATCTCAGGCGCGAATTCTCTATGCAGACTCGGAAGCACGCACACGCATCGCTCTTGAATTCAACCGCGCCATACGCGAGGGCCGCATATCGGCTCCAATCGTTCTCGGACGCGACCATCATGACGTCTCCGGCACCGATTCACCTTATCGCGAGACATCAAACATCACCGACGGATCACAGTTTACGGCCGATATGGCGGTTCATAATGTCATAGGCGACAGTTTCCGTGGCGCCACATGGGTGTCTATTCACAACGGAGGCGGCGTAGGCTGGGGAGAGGTGATCAACGGTGGTTTCGGTATGGTTATCGACGGATCGACCGAGGCCGACACACGCATCCGGCGCATGTTGCTCTGGGATGTGAACAATGGCATAGCGCGTCGCAGCTGGGGCCGTAATCCCGGTGCTATGGACGCCATCCGCCGCGAAATGGAACGCACACCCGACCTAACCGTAACAATCCCGAATCTCGCCGACGCCACACTCGTCGACAAGGCGATTAACGACTCTCTAAAACACTGATTCATATGCCGGTACACTATATTTCATCAGAATGGCTCACCATCGATCAGGTGAACCGAATCCTAACTGACGGTTACACACTGGAACTCAGCCCGGAGGCCTCCGAGCGCATCTCAGCCTGCCGCGAGTATCTCGACCGTAAGATGGAGACGGCCAACGAACCCATCTATGGCATAACCACAGGTTTCGGCTCGCTGTGCAATATCAGTATCGATCATAAACAGCTCTCACAACTGCAAAAGAACCTCGTCATGTCGCATGCATGTTCGGTTGGCGAACCTGTGCCGGCCGTGGTGGTCCGTCTCATGCTGCTGCTGAAAATCCAAAGCCTCAGCTACGGAAACAGCGGCGTACAGCTCGCTACGGTACAACGCCTCGTGGACATGTTCAACGCCGACATGCTTCCGCGCGTATGCACGCAGGGATCGCTCGGAGCATCAGGAGACCTCGCTCCGCTCGCCTGTCTTTCGCTTCCGCTCATAGGAATGGGAGAGGTCGATTTCAAGGGGCGCCGTATGCCTGCGGCCGAAGCCCTGGGAATGATGGGCTGGGACCCTATCGAATTGCAGTCGAAAGAAGGCCTCGCCCTGCTTAACGGCACACAGTTCATGAGTTCGTACGGCGTGTGGAGCATCATCAACGCGAAACGGCTCAGCCGTCTGGCTGACAAGATCGGCGCTCTGTCGCTTGACGCCTTCGACGGACGAATCGAACCCTTCTGCGCGCCGGTCAACGAAGTGCGACATCACAAAGGACAGATAGACACCGCCGCAGCAATGCGCCGCTGGCTTGAAGGCAGCGAGATAATACGGCAGCCGAAGGCACATGTGCAGGATCCCTACTCTTTCCGCTGCATCCCGCAGGTACACGGCGCAGCAAAGGACACTCTCGCATATGTGGAGCATGTCCTTGAGCAAGAGATAAACGCTCCCACGGACAATCCGACCGTGTTCCCCGATCTTGATCTCATCGTATCCGCCGGAAATTTCCACGGTGAACCCATCGCTCTGCCAATGGACTTCCTGACTGTCGCAATGAGTGAACTTTCGAACATCTCGGAACGCCGTGTGTTCCGACTGATTTCCGGCACGCGCGGTCTGCCGTCGTTCCTCGTGGCAAATCCCGGCCTGAACAGCGGTTTCATGATTCCGCAGTATGCAGCCGCTTCGATCGTCAACAATTCCAAGGGTCACTGCTGGCCCACATCCTGCGATTCAATCCCATCGTCGCAGGGGCAGGAGGACCACGTGTCCATGGGATCGAATTCAGCCGTAAAACTGCTGAAAGTGGTCGAAAACACCGAACGTGTGCTGGCCATCGAACTGTTCAACGCGGCTCAGGCCCTGCAATTCCGTCGCCCGCTGAAAACTTCGCCGGCTCTCGAAGATTGGGTCAGTGAATATCGCAAGACAGTGCCCTTCATCACCGACGATACCGTCATGTATCCATACATTGAAGCATCAGTCGAGTTCATCCGCAACAATCCATGAACATCTTAATAAAAAATATCGGACGTCTTTACGGTACCGAACCTCTGACAGCACCGCTTCGCGGGGCGGCCATGAAAACTTGTCCTTCAATTCAGGATGCATTCGTGGCTGTCGAAGGTGAACTGGTCGCGTCAATTGGCGCAATGTCCACATGTCCCGCGGAGACAGATTTCGATGAGGTGATAGATGCCTGCGGAGCCGTTGTCACACCTGCATTCTGCGATTCTCACACCCATATCGTCTGGGCCGGCGACCGTTCAGGAGAGTTTGTAGACAAGATTAACGGTCTGAGCTATGAGGATATCGCCCGACGCGGCGGCGGCATACTGAATTCGGCAGACTTGCTCGCACGGACTTCAGTCGATGATCTATACGAACAGGCTGCCGGACGTCTCCGGTCCATGATGGCGAACGGCACGGGAACGGTTGAGATCAAGACCGGCTACGGACTCACGACCGAGACAGAAATGAAAATGATCGATGTCATCGACAGGTTGAAACGCGATTTTCCCGAAGTGATAATACGTGCCACATTTCTCGGCGCACATGCCGTAGGCCGGGAATTCACGGGACGTCAGGCCGAATATGTCAACTATGTGATCAGAGACATGCTACCTAAAGTTGCGGGGCGAGTAGAGTTCATCGACGTGTTCTGCGACCGCGGATTTTTCACTCCGGAAGAGACCGACCGGATACTCACAGCCGGTGCCGAATATGGTCTGCGCCCCAAAATTCACGCAAACGAACTTGACAATTCCGGGGGTCTTGAAGTCGGAGTGGATCACCACGCTCTGTCCGTCGACCATCTCGAACAGATCGGTGACAGGGAGATGGAAATTCTGAGCGGATCGGACACCGTAGCCACGATGCTGCCCGGAGCATCATTCTTCTCCTCGCTTCCATACGCACCCGCACGAGCGGCGGTTGAAAAAGGATGTGCCGTAGCTCTCGCGAGCGACTATAACCCCGGTTCCTCCCCGTCGGGCTCGATGTTGATGGTGTGGTCGCTGGGATGTATCAAGATGCGTCTCACCCCCGAAGCCGCATTGAATGCCATTACGGCCAACGGAGCGGCAGCCATGGGGGTAGCTGAGATTGCGGGAGCAGTCGCCCCCGGATACCGCGCCTCAATGATTATCTACCGACCCGAGGTAACGGCTCTGGAAATGATTCCCTATGCTTACACTGCACCCCGCATCTCAAGGGTGATTCTGTCAGGAAAGACTATAACTGATCAACCCTCATAAATATCCTCGGAGATATCAAGGTACAAAAAACCTCCGTTTCAGATGATGCGGAGGTTTTTGTACCTTTATCTCAAATGCTCAGACTGACACCGGCATTGATGCTGCGAGGGAGCGCGGGACCATATATATAGCCGGAATCGCGCATCGGGCCAAGGTCGAAATCACTTTGATAGGCATTGAAAATATTCGCCACACCGGCACTGAAATCTACCGTAACGCGATTGTACACCTTCATGGTGTAAGTGAACTTCACGCTCGCGTCAAGGAACCTTCGTGTCATATTGGCTACATCGACCGGAGTGCCGGATCCCCGGAGATGCTGCACAAGCATACGACCGGTATATGTCCCTGACACAGAAGCCTTAAGTCCCGGCAGGATTCGGGCGTTGCCGGTCAGATATCCGTATGTATCAGGCGTGCGGAACATCTTCCGGGTTGGAGCTACATCAGGATCATCGCTCCAATATTCAGGATTCTTGTAACGCGACTGCTGAAGCGTGATTCCCGCCTGTAGATCATAATCGGTACTGAAATACACCTTACCTTCGATATTGAGTCCCAGCACGCGCGCCCCCGAGCCGTTGTAGCGTTCCAGAACAGCATTTCCTGCGGCATCGCTCTCCTCAAGCTGACGCAAGGCGAACACATCGCGCAGGTCTGTGAAGAATCCTTCGATGAGAAGATTGGTCTGTACGTTGCCGAAACGGTGATAAAGATCGGCTGACGCGCTCACACTTTGCGAACTCTCCTGTTTCAGACCGGGCGCGAGGACTGTAACCACACGCTCACCACCCACGATTGCCACATGGAAGTCTTCATCATAAGCCTGGGGAGAACGGAATCCGGTGGAGTACGATAAACGGAAATTCATACGGTCAGACGGATTAAAACGCAGATTTACACGCGGCGATATAATGGGGTTATGAATCATCGAATGTTTATCGAGGCGTGCCCCGATAAGAAACCCCCAGCGTGAGTCGCGCCATTCGTTCTGAGCATACGCGCTATAAATATTGACGTTCTGCAGCAGGTTATGATCGTAGCCTAATGTAACGTCGTGGAGGCGGTTATAACTGTATTCAATTCCGGCAACCAACTCAGAGGGCATGAAGAGCAGACGGTCGAAGGGATGAGTCCACTGGCTTCCGGCGGTTATCACGGCATCGGATGTACGCCCGTATGCGTCCGGATCCATACCGGAACCGTAATAGCTCTGGCGATGGGTTACCTGTGTAGCGGCGAACACCGACACATGATCACGGTGATTACGTGGCCATAGGTCAAGGGTGAGTTCCCCGGCGTGTATATTGTGGTCGGTCTGTTCGGCTATCTGAGCCTGATGTGGCTGAAGCTTGAGATTGTCGCCACCACGACGATACTCATGTGTGGTATGATATTCGCCGGTAATGCGTGAGATGTCTGACGGTCTCATGAATGCTCGCACACCGATGGTCTGAGTCTTCAACTGTGCGATTTCCGTGAATCCATCATCGTTATGATCATAACCGTCACGATTTCGGCTCTGTCCGTAGATAAACATGCCTGCACGACTGTTGTCAGTAACTACAGATGCGTTCAGGGTCGTATTGTTATCGAACGAACCCGACGGACCGATGGATGTGAGCGTATGAGATATGCGTGCGGAATTGACCATCGGATCTTTGGTGATGATATTTATTGTACCGCCAACCGCGGACGAGCCGAAGAGAGCGGAACCGCCACCTCGCATCACTTCCACACGTTCAATCATATTTGCGGGAATCTGTTCCAGACCGTAAACACCGGTGAGGGCCGAAAACACCGGGCGCGAATTCATAAGAATCTGAGAGTAATGTCCGTCGAGTCCGTTGATGCGCACCTGAGTAAAGCCACAGTTTTGACAGTCGTTCTCGACACGCACTCCGGGCTGAAACGCAAGTCCGTCAGCAAGCGAGCATGCACTGACCTGATTGAATATGTCGCCCGGCAACACACTGACCAGAGCAGGACTCTCACGGCGTTTGATCTGACTCTTGGACGAAGTCACGACCACCTGATCGAGCATGAAGGCGTCGGGGTGCAACTCGAAATTGACTTCAAGGCTCTGTCCGGACGCAATTGCAACCTTGTAACTCCCGGACTTGTAACCCGTAAAAGATGCTTCAACTGTGTAATCGCCCGGAGCCAGGTCCCGGAAAATATAATGCCCGGAAGCATCAGTCATTGTGGCAAGACGTGTATCTTTAAGAGACACAAGGCAATAGGCCATATGCTCACCTGTCTCTGCATCGAGAACATGGCCGCCGATATTAGCGTCGGAAGGGCCAGCGATAGCCTTCAGGGAAACAAAGATGAATATAATCAGAGAAGTAATTGTGTAGATCGGTTTCATTCAGTCTGTTTTTTCATTGAGAGTGCAAATTTCGATATTTTTCAGGTCTGACACAATACCCTAAAAAGGGTATATCGCCTAACAAATTGCACATAAATTCAATAGTTCGGCGTTAGAGTCAGCCAAACCTAACGCCGGACTATTGAATTATAGGATGCGGAACTTTCGCGCCCCGGGATTATTTTTTAACGAGAGCCTCAGTGTCGCGCGCTATCATCAGTTCTTCGTCTGTGGGAATAACGCACACCTTGACGCGCGAATCGGGTGTAGAAATTTCAGCCTCACGGCCACGTATTGTTGCATTGAGAGCTTTGTCAATCTTCACGCCCATGAACGCGAGCGGCTCGCATACGTTCTCGCGCACTCCTGTCTGATTCTCGCCAACGCCGCCGGTGAACACAATGATGTCAAGTCCGCCCATCTCGGCGGCATAAGCACCGATATATTTGAGAATACGCTGTTCATACATGTCAAGGCCGAGTTTGGCACGCTCGTCGCCGGCATTAACGGCCGCCTCGATCTCGCGCATGTCGCTCGAGATGCCGGTAACGCCTGCCATACCGCTCTCCTTGTTGATTATCTTCTGGAGTTCTTCAGCAGTGAGGTGATGTTTAAGCATCAGATAAGTAAGAACGCCCGGGTCGACATCGCCCACGCGGGTTCCCATCATGAGCCCTTCCGTAGGTGTGAGGCCCATGGATGTATCAATGCTCTTACCAAATTTCACAGCCGTAATCGAACCACCGTTACCGATGTGACATGTCACAATGCGCTGCTTGGTGATATCGACCCCGAGAAATTCGCAAACCCGCTGCGACACGTAGCGGTGGCTCGTACCATGAAAGCCGTAGCGACGCACACCGTCTTCCTCATAGAACTTATAGGGAAGCGCATACATATATGACTTGGCCGGCATTGTCTGATGGAATGCGGTGTCGAACACACCCACCTGCGGCACATCTGGCATAAGTGCGGTGATGGCCTCGATGCCTGTCATGTTGGCCGGATTGTGCAGAGGAGCGAGATCATAGCACTCGCGTACTTTTTCCTTAACCTCTTCGTTGATGATCACACTCTCGGTGAACTTGTCGGCACCATGCACAAGGCGGTGTCCGACGGCATCAATTTCGTCGTATGACTTTATGCAACCTTCAGCAGGATCGGTCAGTATGTTAAGTATGGCCTGAATAGCACCCTGATGGTTGATGTGACCGAGTTCGAGAATGGCTTTAGAGCCATCGTTACGCTTGTATTTGAGGAAACCGTCATTAAGTCCGATCTTTTCCACACCGCCTTCTGCAAGAGTGGTTTCGGATGTGGTGTCGATGAGCTTGTATTTTACCGAACTGCTGCCGGAGTTGATTACTAATATTTTCATGTTTAAAATTATTTAGAGCCTATGGCCTGGCAGCAGGTCATTATGATGGTTTTGTAGATATCCTCAGGATAGCAGCCACGCGAGAGGTCGCTGACCGGAGCCGCGAGTCCCTGCAGGATGGGGCCTACGGCCTGCACGCCTGCCAGACGCTGCACGAGTTTGTATGCAATATTTCCAACCTCGAGGGAGGGGAAGACAAGTACGTTCGCCTTTCCGTTAAGGATGCTTTCGGGAGCTTTCTGATGAGCTACAGACGGCACGAGGGCAGCATCGGCCTGCAGTTCGCCGTCGCAGATGAGCGAGGGGGCAAGCTGATGCACAAGCTGGGTGGCGTCGATGACTTTCTGCACGCGTTCATGTTTGGCAGAGCCCTTTGTCGAGAACGACAGCATGGCAACCCGCGGAGTGATATCACCGAGTGTACGGGCTGTTTCCGCCGAGCATACGGCAATCTGGGCGAGTTCTTCTGCTGTGGGATCGGGCACTACGGCACAATCGGCAAAAACGAGCAGTCCGTTCTCGCCGAAAGGAAGTCCCTCGGGAAGGAGCATGAGGAAAGCTCCTGACACCACTTTGATGCCGGGTTTGGTCTTAATGACCTGGAAGGCTGCGCGCAGCACATTGCCGGTAGTATTCTGAGCACCGGCAACCTCACCATCGGCATCGCCTGCTTTTACCATAAGGCAACCAAGGAACAGAGGATTGGCGGCTGTCAGACGGGCCTCCTCCATCGTCATGCCTTTATGTTTGCGCAGGTCATACAAAAGTGGCGCGTAGCGGTCAATAACATCCTGGTCGTGAGGATCGACTATGGTGGCTTTAGCAATGTTGGTCAGGTGCATGTCAATGGCCATGCGCTTGATTTCGTCGTTGTTACCAATAAGAATGATGTCGGCTATATCGTCGGCAAGAATCCGGTCTGCAGCTGTGAGGGTACGGCTTTCGGTACCTTCGGGCAGCACGATGCGTTGGCGGGTTGCCTTCGCCTTCTGTGTAAGTCTGTCAAACAAGTTCATAAGGTTAGTAAATTTCTGTACTGCAAAAGTAATGATATTTTTTGAAAGAGCGAATAAAAAATTGCCGATATTACAAATGCAGAACACGGCTCTTTCATTTAAGATTTCGTCTCCTTTTCAGGAAATGGGTTATTTTAT
>CAMWNG010000056.1 GCA_947175575.1 uncultured Bacteroidales bacterium
ACTGTTTGTTGGCATGGAATAATTCTTTGATGTTATTTGCAAATTTAATTAGAATATTTGAATCCGCCAAATTTGATATAAAATCGGAGGGGATATAGGCAAGAGTGTTGCGATAAGATCCGCTGTTTTTCATTAATCCTAAGATGTCTTAACAACAATAAAGGATTGTGCGGGGCATTGATAAGGATATTTAACGGGTTGATTAGTGGATAGTTGTGGCGGTTGCGCTAACTTTGCGGCATCAAGAATCATCAGTTATGCAACGTATCGCGTTTATAATTTCCGTCCTTTTTGCCTGCCTCTTTACCGCTCATGGCCGCGAAAATGCGGATCGCCCCGCCATAGTCGCCGACGCGACATCGGGCCGCACTCTGCCCGGAGCGTCAGTATTTGACCGCAATGGTAAGGCGATCGGAGTTTCTGACACCCGCGGACGTCTGCCCTACGTATCGCCATCGGAATATCCGGTCACGGTGCGCTATCTCGGCTACATCGAACGGATTATCCCGGCCGCCGCGACCGACACGGTGTTCATGGTCGAGGACATCACCGATCTTCAGGAAGTGGTGGTCGAGTCGCGCCAGAAGAAGATTCTGCACATCCTGGCTTATGTGCGTGAATACTCGACGATGAGCACTTACACCGACACGGTGTCGCTCTTCCGCGAGAAGATGGTGGATTTCATGCTCGCCCCCGATGATGTCAAGAAATTCCCGAGCCGGACAGTGCCCCGCGTCCTCCGCAGCAAATCATATTACAGGTTTACGGACTCCGAAGGTCTCGACAGCGTGAGCGACGCCTGCCGGCATCATTTCTCGTGGTCAGACTGGGTGGGAATCGTTCCTCCCCCTGCAATGCCCGAAGCCATCAGGTCGGGCACCGGGACTTCCGATACGCTTCGGGGCCGGTACAGCCCCACGGAGATATGGACACACCACGGCGACCGCCTGAGTATTGATGTCAATGTCATGGCCGACACTGCAAGCCGCAAATGGGTCCCGAATCTTTCTGCATTTTTCCGCAACGGTCTTGATTTCGAGACATTCCGCATCAGGTTTAACTATGACAACGTGTCTTCCGACTCCGTTTCGGCGGCGGATCTTACCGGCTATTCCTTCAATATCGAATCGAACGGACGCGGACACTCCATGTTCCGCTTCAACCGTGTTAACGAACCGTTTTGCGTGAACACTTACGGCGAGGTCTACATTCTCGATAAGGAATTCATCACCCTTAAAGAAGCCCGGAAATGGGAACGCCGCAAGTTCGATCCGGAACTCATCGAAATTTACGAACCCGCCGGTGCTCCGGAACTCGGGCCCGACATCCTCGCGCTCATCGACCGCGTTAATCGCGTGGATCAGGACGAGATCAGACTGGGACTCGCACCCGACCAACGGCTTGCGAGCCGGAAAGTGGTGCGCCAGCATATCGGGCAGCGCGCGCTCCAGTTGCTCAAGACCATTACAGGCATAAACCGAATCCGCATGAAACGCAATCAGGAACGCAACTGGAAATCATTCAAGCAACAATGGCGTCGCGATTCCGGCCGCAAATGACTCGGTTGATTTTCCGCAGCGTGCCTATTTAACCAGCGTCTTTTTGCCGTTGATGATGTAGAAGCCGGGCGAGAGTGTGCCACGGACAGGACGTCCCGTCAGGTCGTAGATTTCACAGGAACCACCTGCTGAATCAACTTCCGTAACCTCTAAACCGGAGAGGGGATTGAGGGAGAGGGTCACACGAACGTCGCCGTGGCCGAAAAATTCGCGCAGGCCGGCGGACGTAGCCCCTTCTATCTTCCCGAGCGGCGTGTAGCTCCAGGTATTTGACCCGTAGAACACCACAATATCGCGTCCTTGATAGAGCATTATATCACCCGGCGAGGTGGTGATGCGTGTGTCCGAGGCGGGAAGAGACTGCGGCAGCGAGCCAACTTTCTCGAAACCTCCGTAGTCCTCGAGTTCCACAGTCACCGGCCCATCAGCAAGTGACGCCACCAGTGCCCGGGCTGCCTCGGTGTCGGCAGCCGTGGCTGTCAGGGTGCGGTCGTTGGCGATAAGATAAAACACATTTTGCGCGTATGTCATCACACTTAAAAATACAGACAGGATTAGAATGGCGGAACGGTTCATTTCGTCAAATTAATTTGATTACTCTTGCAGGCACTCCGGCTGCCACGGCCCGTGGCGGGACATCGCGGGTCACCACGGCTCCGGCCGCCAGGATAGCGCCCTCTCCTATGGTGACACCCTGAAGGATCGTGACATTTGCCCCTATCCACACCTTGTCGCCGATTTTCACCGGAGCCGGGATCATATCGGCGCGTCTCTCAGGCTCGACTGCATGGTTGAGCGTGGCTATCACGCAGTTGTGCCCCACGAGCACATCGTCGCCAATGGTTATTCCACCCTGATCCTGAAACTTGCAGCCCGAATTTATGAATACGCGCTTGCCCATCCTGATGTTCTTGCCACAGTCGGTGTAGAAAGGCGGAAACAGTCCGAAAGATTCGTGCACCGGGCGGCCGGTCAGTTCAGTCATCAGCGCTATGAGTTCGCCATGATTATGATAGGAATTATTAATCTCCATGGTGATGCGGATGGCCTCCTGACTCAGTTCGTGCATCTTGGCATGAACGGGGCTTCCGGCGGGTATCGGTTCACCGGAGTTCATGATGGTGATAAATTCCTCGGTGCTCATGCTCAATTCTTTTCAGGCATCCAAGTCATGAAGAATGTGGCAATCTGATTCATCGGGATTTTGTCAAGATTGTCGTAAAGATCGCAGTGGGTGGCGTCGGCCACGATCAGCAGCTCCTTGTTGTCTCCATGCAGAAGTTTGAAGGTGTCCTCGCCGAAATAGCGTGAGTGGGCGTTTTCACCGTGCACTATCATCACGGCGCTTTCCAGTTCGCCGGCATATTCGAAGAACTTGAAGTTGACGAAAGGAAGCACTGACGTTGAATTCCATCCGTCGGTCGAATTGCCCGACCGTTCATGATAGCCTCGCGGCTGCTTGTAGTACGCGTAATAATCCTTCACAAACTGCGGGGCATCGTCAGGCAGAGGGTCCACCACTCCGCCGGCCCGCTGATACGAGCCGTTCCGGAAATCTTCGGTACGCTGTGCCGCGAGAGCCGCACGCATCGCTTTGCGTTTCTCCTTGGAATTGTCTGCATCGAAATAGCCGTTGGCGCTCACACGGGTCATGTCGTACATGGTTGACGCCACTGTGGCCTTGATTCGCGGGTCGTTGATAGCGGCTTCAATTGCAATACCGCCCCAGCCGCACACGCCGAGGATACCTATACGGTCAGCGTCCACGTCCGGCTGTACCGACAGAAAATCGACCGCCGCCGAAAAATCCTCGGTATTGATGTCCGGAGATGCTACCCGGCGCGGCCGGCCCCCGCTTTCTCCGGTGAAAGACGGATCAAAAGCGATGGTCAGGAATCCGCGCTCGGCGAGTTGCTGGGCATAGAGGCCGCTCGATTGCTCCTTTACAGCTCCGAAAGGCCCGCTGACAGCTATGGCCGGCAACTTGCCAGTGACTCCTTTCGGTTTGTAAAGATCGGCGGCGAGAGTTATACCGTAACGATTTACGAAAGTGACCTTCCGGTGGTCCACCTTGTCGCTTTTTGGGAAAACTTTGTCCCATTCCTGAGTCAGTTCGAGCTGCTCGGCGCGAGCGAGCGATGTGTCTGTGTTGTGATTGTCCATTGCTTTGATGTGTGAGGAAAAGGCCACTGTCATAATCAGTAAGGCCGCATATACAATTCGTTTCATATCAGTATAACCGATTTACGCATGCAAAGTTAGCGAACGATCCCCCCTTTTACCTACCTGAATCATGGGAATGCCTACCCGAATCACGGAAGGGCACTCTCAAATCGTAAAAATTACCTATATTTGCAGTCATGGAACAGAAACTGACTCGAGTGCCTCTCCACTCAATTGACACATATAACAGACTCTACGGACTCGAAACGCGCCATCCGCTCGTCGCCGTGGTCGATCTCAAGAAAGCCACCCGCACGGTCAATCATATTCTTATGGACTACGGCGTGTATGCCCTGTTTCTGAAAAACGGCGCGAACTGCACGCTCAAATACGGCCGACAGCCTTACGACTATCAGGAAGGTACGGTGGTGAGTTTCTCACCCGGTCAGCTCATCGAGGTCGAGACGCCGGAGGACGAGGTGGCTCCGGATGTAATCGGCCTTCTCTTCCATCCTGACCTGTTCTACCGTACACCGCTCGCAGCCAAAATCCGGGATTACCGTTTTTTCGCATACTCGCAACGCGAAGCTGTCCATCTTTCAGCCGATGAACGACGCCTGTTTACTGAATGTCTCGACCGGGTGAGTACTGAAATCGAACGCCCCGTAGACAGGCACACGGCCGGAATCGTCGCCAGCCATATACAGTTATTGCTTGACTATCTCACACGGTTCTACGACCGTCAGTTTATCACACGGCACAAACCTCAGTCCGAAATTCTCAACGCCTTTGAGTCCGCGCTGAGGGAGTTTTACGATGCGGGGCGCGCGCCGCAGCTCCCGGATGTCGGAAGTTTCGCAGCCCGAGCCAATCTCACGCCCGGATATTTCAGCGATCTGATCAAAAAAGAAACCGGCAAGACTCCTCAGGAATTGATTTCGCTACACATCATCGAACTCGCGAAAGAGCGTCTCTCATCCACATCCGACGATGTGAGCGAGATTGCCTACGACCTCGGATTCCAGCATCCGCAGCACTTCTCGCGCATGTTCAAGCGCATGACCGGAGTCACACCGAGCGCCTACCGCACCGGCAAAAGGTCAGCTTAAGAATAAGAGCCGGTTCAACAATAAATATTAACAGCAGGGTCGCATATCATGGAGTGATTTTTGGGATGGCGTGAAGGAGCAATGCGGTGGCATTGTGACTGAGCGACAGCACAAAAAGCGCCCATGAGATGCGAGGCGGAGGTAACTTTTTTGTAAAATCATTGTCATAATACAGACTGATGCGTTATGCTTGTATAACATAAGTGTCAAGCATGATGAATATTAGGTTTAACAAACGTCAACGGCGCCTCATAAGGAAGTTTGTGAGCAGAATTCATGGCCGAGAACGGGTAAGCCTTTTTGAGGTCTTCAAAGCTATCGCCTACATGGTCTATACGGGCTGTCAATGGAAAATGTTACCGACATATTTCCCAAAACATACTACGGTGTACTACCATCTCCGAAAATGGAGCGAAACGGATAATCTGACTCGGTTTCTACACCGCCTTGTCGGGATGCGCAGGAGAAAAATCGGGCGAAAGTCTGAACCAACAGTGGTCGTTCTTGATAGTCAAAGCGTTCGTTCGGGATATTCGCTGTCGCAGAAAGGCGTTGATGGATTCAAAAAGATCAAGGGAATAAAGCGTCATATTTTGGTAGACTCCAATGGATTACCTTTGTTGTGTGACATTACAACGGCAAACGTCCACGACTCAAAGGGAGTGGATATTCTACTATCAGATATGAAGATATACTATCCAACAGTGTCTTTGGTCAAGGCTGATCGTGGTTATCAAGGTGTAAATTTTACTGCGGACTCTGCTTTTATTGAATGTGTTAAGTTCAACTTCGGGTCGCAAATGTTTATCCCCATATCGGGGCGATGGGTTGTTGAGCGTACAAATGCGTGGCTCGAAAATTTCCGCAGGCTTTGTCGAAACTATGAGCGCTACCTAACAACCGCTCGCAAAATGACATATTTAGCCTCTATCATGTTTATGCTCAGATACTTTTGAGTATTTCTGCCCATTACATTATGGGCAACATGGCGGCGTTTAGTTCCGGAACGAAAGTTACATTCGCCTCGGCCACTCGTCGGCGCCTTCCTTCGGACTTTTCGGTCACGATGGACCCCCATCGCTCCCTCAAATTCTGAAGGAATTCGCTCGACGATTGACCGCCCTGCTGTTAACATTTATTGTCGAACCGGCTCTAAACAGGACATGGCGTCATCGAGCCGTGGTATCGGGTCGGAGTAATGGTTGCCGGGCACACTTTTGAAACATGTGCGTATGTCTGCCGCATCAAGCAGCCTTATAGCCTCGCGCGTGTCTTCGGCCACAGTTCCGAACACTTTCGACTGTGCCTCACGGTCGCCGAGCAGGAAGAAAGCCTCTCCCTGCCTGCGAGGAATTTTCAGACCTTGCATCCAAGGAATGAAACCTTCATACCAGAACGAGCCCGAGAGCGACGCTATATTGAAGAAGGTGTCGCATAACAGCCATTGCCAGAGAGCGAACAACCCCGACATCGAGACTCCGACAAGCGTCCGCGGGACATCCCGGTCAGTTCCGAGAGCCGTCTCCACCTGCGGAATCACCTTCTGCTGAAGGAGCGCCAGGAACTGCGGCGATTTTCCTTCGAAATCCTCAGTTCCGGCAGGGACACCCTTCGCGGGCCACGGACTGAACACGTTCTGCCAGTCCATTCCCGTCACCACAACTATGTCAGTTCCATATTTCGCGGCGCCCGCTTCGGCCCAGCCGTCGAGCAAATCCATAGGATAAAGGATATAAGTTATACGGTCCTTTCTGCCCGAAGAGGCACAAAAACAACGCAGTCCTTCGATTTCAAGTATCTGTTTCATAATAAGTAACTCTTCAAAATTAGTTTATATTATGGTTTTTTTGTAACCCTTCGGGCTGATATGCCTTTGATTGTCTTGATGGAGCCTTTCTTCCTTTCGTTCAGTCGTGTAGCTCGCTACACTCCTTCTCTCAACGAAGAAATTCCCGCATCAATCCTGCTCAAATTCATATCAGCTAATTTTTAAGAGTTACTTAGGTTTATAAATATGATACTGACCGGGAATCCGGTCCTCCAGAGTCAAAACATGCGATTGCCCCGAATGTTCACGCTACCGGGCAATAACAGCAATCGCAAAATGTTAATATATGTTATTTTAAGTTTGTACCGCACTACCTGTAAGTCCTCTGTTAAACTTGTAATTTACAAGATGTTAGTTACGCACAACCCATTCTTACATGCGACTGTCACCACGGTTTTTCATTAACTTAAATCAACTCTTTAAGGCATAGTATTGTTAAATGTGATAAAAAGATGTATCTTTGAACCCGAATTACAGTAAGTTAAGTGCGACTTAAACAAATAACTGACAATAAAATACTATCACATCAAATAATTTAGCCTCTTAATTCAAATGAGAAAGCAAACAATCTGCGGAGTTATGCCGCGAATTATCCTTGCTGTAGTGGCTTTGTTCGCGTCATGGACCGCGGCAAGCGCACAACATGAGGTAGCGCTCAAGACCAACCTTCTTTATGATGCTACCGCCACAGTGAACCTCGGCGTAGAATTCCCCATCGCGCCCAAATGGTCGTTCGACATCTCTGCCAACTTCAACGACTGGACAGTGCGCGAACGACTCTGGAAACACTGGCTCGCACAGCCCGAAGCACGTTACTGGTTCTGCAACCGCTTCAGCGGTAGCTTCCTGGCCATGCATCTCGTGGGCGGACAGTACAACGCCGGTAATCTCATCCATATCCCGGGCATCGGCCATCTGCCTGATTTCCTCGGCACATCGTTCAGCTCCCTTATGGATACCCGCGTGCGCGGATGGTTTGCAGGCGCAGGCATCGGATACGGCTACACCTGGCTGCTTAACCGCCATTGGAGCATCGAGGCCGAAGTGGCTGTGGGCTGGGCTTACACCCGCTATGACCGCTACGACCGCTTCACCGGAGCCAAGACCCAGGACAATGCGGTACACAATTATGTTGGCCCCACCAAACTGGCTGTGAACATCATGTACGTTTTCTAACCCCCTTTATTCCGACACAATGAAAACTTTCAAAACATATATACTGATTGCCGCAGCTGCCCTCGCCACAGGCGGATTCCAGGCCTCGGCAACCGAGGAAATTCCGGCCGTGCCCGTCAACAATGTGAAAGTGCAGCAGAACGGCACCACCATCAGCGTGGCTATGGACATCGACGCCTCGAACGTAAAGATCGGTTCGGGCCGTGAAGTGGTGCTGCGACCCATGATCGCAGATGCCAACGGCAACAGCGCCATCTTCCCCGCCGTCTACCTCGCCGGCAAGAGCAACTACTACCTCCACACCCGTCAGAATGACATCGCAGCTCCCGACGTGCTGGTGCGCGCCAAAGACGCAGGCGTGATCGCCTATTCTGCCCAGATTCCCTATCAGCAGTGGATGGAACAGAGCAAGCTCGACATGGTGTATGACTACAAAGGCTGCGCCTGCTCTACCGAGGATGCCGCAACCAAAACACTCGCCCAGCTTGACTATACTCCCATAGTTTTCACTCCCGAAATCGTGACCATGGAAGCTCAGGCTGTAAGTGTCAAGACCAACGAAATCTCCGGCTCGGCATACATCGACTTCCCTGTAAATCGTATGGAACTGTATCCCGACTATCGCCGCAACCCCGAGGAACTGGCCAAGATCCGCGCCACCATCGATCAGGTGCGTAACGATCCCGACGCCACCATCACCTCCATCACCATCAAGGGCTTTGCATCGCCCGACGGCCCGTACGCCAACAACGAACGCCTCGCCAAAGGACGCACCCAGACCCTCGTTGACTATGTTCAAGGCCTCTACTCCTTCGACCGCAACATCATGCACAGCGAATGGGTGGCTGAAGACTGGGCCGGCCTGCGCGACTATGTAGAAAAGAGCGACCTCGAGAAACGCACCGCAATCCTTGAACTGATCGATTCCGACCTCGCACCCGACACCAAGGACGCACGCCTGCGCCGCGAGTTCCCCAAGGAATACGCCTTCCTGCTGGCCAACGTCTATCCCGGTCTGCGCCATTCCGACTACGCCATCGAGTACGAAATCCGTTCGTTCACGGACGTAAACGAGATCGCCACAGTGATGAAGGAAAGCCCCAACAAGCTGTCGCTCAACGAGCTCTATCTGCTCGGCGAATCTCTTGACCCGCAGTCTGACGCATACGCTGAAGTTTATGACCTGGCTGTACGTATGTTCCCCGCTGATCCCACCGCCAACCTGAATGCCGCCATGAGCAACATCCGCCGCGGCAACTACGAACAGGCATCCAAATTCCTTGACAAAGCCGGCACAGGCGATCAGGTTACATATGCCCGCGGTCTTATCCAGGCTTACAACCAGCAGTACGACGAGGCTCTCAAGACTCTGGCTCCCGTTGCCGCCAAGCTTCCCGAAGCAGCCGAAGCCGTTGCGCAGATCCAGAAGATCATGGATCGTCTGGCCAACACGATGCAGTGATTCCGCAATCGCTGACAACAAAAAACGGACCTCGCATGAGGTCCGTTTTTGTTGTATCACTACCTTGTCAGGGCATTTATTTGAGGGTCCACTCGAAGCCTCCGTCCTTGGTGTCCTTGACGGCGAAACCGAGATTCGCGAGGGCATCGCGGATATGGTCGCTGGTGGCCCAGTCCTTCCTGGACTTCGCATCTCGCCGCAGTTCAAGCAAGAGATCGACCGCACCCTGATAGGGTTTGAGATCGGCGCCTGCTGAAGCTCCCTCGGGCAGCAGACCGAGAATTTCGCCGGCGAATGTATCGAAAAGATCCTGAAGTGCCACGATATCGTCAGATGTGGCTTTGGCATGGCCGTCGTTAATCTGATTGATGATGCGGCATGCCTCGAAAAGATTCGCTATGAGCACCGGAGTGTTGAGGTCGTCGTCCATTGTCTCGTAGCACTTTTCACGGAGGGCTGCAACGGAAGGAATCGTGGATTCGTCAGACGGTTTGAGGTCGGCGATGCGTTTCCATCCTTCGAGGAGGCGTTTCAGCGCGGTCTCGGCGCCCTGAAGAGCCTCGTTGCTGAAATCGACCGTTCCGCGGTAGTGTGCCTGCAGGATGAAGAAGCGGATGGTCATCGGCGAATAGGCCTGGGTGAGCAAGGGATGCTCGCCGGTGAAGAATTCCTGGAGGGTAATGAAGTTGCCCAACGATTTGCCCATCTTCTTGCCGTTGATGGTGATCATATTGTTGTGCATCCAATAATGCACCGTAGGCTTTCCGTTATGCGCCACACTCTGGGCTATCTCGCACTCGTGGTGGGGGAACTTGAGGTCCATGCCTCCGCCGTGGATGTCGAATTCCGTGCCGAGATATTTCTCACCCATCGTGGAACATTCGAGGTGCCAGCCGGGAAATCCCTCGCTCCAGGGCGAAGGCCAGTGCATGATGTGTTCCGGCGCAGCTTTTTTCCAAAGTGCGAAATCGGCGGGATTGCGTTTTTCAGCCTGGCCGTCGAGAGCGCGGGTGGTGCTCAGGAGCTCGTCGATATTTCGACCCGAAAGACGTCCGTATCCGAAGTCACGGTTGAATTTGGGAACATCGAAATACACCGAACCCTCGCTCACGTAGGCGTAACCGGAATCGAGAATTTTCTTGATGTATTCGATCTGCTCGATGATGTGGCCGGAGGCATGTGGCTCGATTGAAGGCGGCAGCACATTGAGCGCGTCCATGGCCTGATGGTAACGGTTGAGGTAATGCTGTACCACTTCCATAGGTTCGAGCTGTTCGAGACGCGCTTTTTTTGCCACCTTGTCCTCGCCGTCGTCAGCGTCGTGTTCCAGATGCCCCACATCGGTGATGTTGCGCACATAACGCACTTTATAGCCCAGATGATTGAGATAGCGGTAAAGAATGTCGAAAGTGATGGCCGGGCGGGCATGGCCCAGATGGCCGTCACCGTAGACGGTGGGACCGCACACATACATGCCCACACGTTCGGGATGGATGGGACGGAACAGCTCCTTGGTGCGCGACATGGAGTTGTAGATTGCGAGGTTGTTAGGACGCATGACGTTTGTATTTTACTGAATAGACGCTCCCTGCGCCGATGGCGTGGGAGCGTCGCTGTTTTGATACGATTTTAAGCCTGGAAGGGGTTGGGAATGTCGTTAGCGCCGTTATTGCCTGTGTTTTTGGGCATCTTGCGCTCGATCTCGCCGAAAGTCTGTTCGTACTTGGCTACATTGTCACGCAGCGCGAAGAGGAGATTCTTGGCGTTTTCGGGAGTCATGATTATACGGCTTTTCACCTTAGCCTGAGGCATGTTGGGGGCCATCATCACAAAGTCCAGGTAGAATTCCTGGGGAGAGTGGGAAAGGATGGCGAGATTGGCGTAGTGACCGGTGGCCACATCGGGAGTAAGTTCGATTTTGAGTTCCTGTTGTTTCTTTTCCATGATTGTTATTGTTTATGGTTCCGGCCCGGCATCAGGCCGGGGCAGAGGAGAGTTGATTATTTTTCTGTTGATTCTTTCTTGAATGTTGCTGACGGACGCCCGTTGAGGTCTATGTTCACACCTGTGCATCCCCGCTCGTTCCAAACCTCGGCGATATTGAAAGACCCGAACGCCGTGGTGTGCGACAGGCCGGTGGAATTCACCTGATAGATGAGGTAAAGATCGGGCAGCGGGTTACCGAGTGTGGCACGGTCGGCATAGATATTGAAAACTTCCGGGGTGCTTGTGCTGGGGATATCCAGTTGCACGTTGATATATGTTCCGGTGCGGAACATCGATACTACGGAATACTCCACGCCTTGGAGGGCCATGATTTCCTGTTTGGTGGCAATCTGCACGTTGCCATTTGCCACTTTAAGCACATTTTTCAGGTCAATAGCCCCGGGTATGTAGGGGTCGTTGGCATCGCCGTTGGCATATATGATAATGTAGCGTTTGCCGGCCTCAAGTCCTTCGGCCTGAAGGTCGGCGTTGGTGGTGAGAGTGACAGGTTCGGCATCGGGCGCGCTCTGCACGGTGAAGACCGCTCCGGTCTTGGAATGCGACTCCAGAGTGGCGAACACGGAGAATAGCGAGGGCAGAGGCTCGTTTTTGTCAGTCAGCGAACTGCATGCGCCGAGCGATGTGATCAGCACAGCCGACAGGAGAGCCGGAATCAGACGTGTGCGTATCAGTGATATGTATTTATTCATACGGTTTTCTGTTTTAGATAATTGATCGGAAATGAAATTTGTCATGAAAGGTTATCGCGTGAGTCGGTGATGCGTCCGTCCGCCATAGAGATTATGACATCGGAATCAGAGGCGAGACGTTCGTCGTGTGTGACGATGACGAAGGTGGTGCCGCGGGAATCGCGGAGGTCGAAGAACAGCCTGTGCAGATCGCGGCGGTTGGCGGAGTCAAGGCTGCCTGACGGCTCGTCGGCAAGAATCACACGGGGTCCGTTGATTAGCGCCCTTGCCACCGCCCCACGTTGAGCCTCACCGCCCGAGAGTTCGCCGGGACGATGTTCAGCGCGCTCTCCGAGCCCCAGTTCGGCGAGCAGACGGCGGGCCCGGGTCATGGCCTCAGCTCGTGATACGCCTCCTATCAAAGCCGGCAAGGCCACATTTTCAGCCAAAGAGAACTCCGGCAGAAGCCTGTGTGCCTGAAACACGAATCCGACAGATTCGTTTCGGAATCGGCTCAGAGCCCTTTCCGACAACGCCAGCACATCGGTATCGTCGAAAAACACCTTGCCTGCGTCGGGGCGCGTGAGTGTGCCGAGAATCTGAAGCAGCGTGGATTTCCCGGCCCCGGAAGGACCGACGATCGAAGTAACCGCATGATCGCGCAAACGCACGTCGATGTCGCGGAGCACTTTGAGTGCGCCGAAGCTTTTCGATATGCCTTTTGCCGTTATCATAATGTAAAGTTACGACATATCACGTTGACAGCAAAATGTTTTTTTAATTTTTAACAAACATATGTCAACTCTCGCGCCACGTCGTGCCACACGCGTCACGTTAGATTCATTATGGATAGCGGCGTCTCAGGCCTCACGGAAGTTGTCCTCGATGTCGTGTCAGAAAGGCGATCCAATTCACGGCAGTCCACTCCGCCGGCAGAAGCGGGCAGATATTCATGTCCCCCGGCGGCAGGAACGGGGAGAATGACGGCCACATCAGGAAGTTCAGGGGAATCGGAGGTTTCGGAGGTTTCAGGTGCGACGCCCGTTTCCGCTTCGATAAGGTCGAGAATAATGCCAAGATATGGCAGAAGTTTTTCGGGGATAGGTGTTCCGTGGAGCAAAAAAGCGATCAGAGCGCCGTAGAGCCGCGGGCGCATACGCTCCGAGAAGCGTTCGATATGATTGATCCAGAGGGGTTGAAGAGTGAGTGCAGCGTTTTTCATAATCTTGGAGTTTGGAGTTTTTATGATTTCACCGCAAAGTTACATCACACCTCGATAGACATGACAACAATCCGTCCGATTGTGTGATTTTTTTTCAAAATAATCGATACGCTCGGGCACAAAATAGGTCAGCACATTCGGATTGAATGTGCCGTAACAGATCGGTTTCGTGGAATTCAGACGTATTCCTTGATGGGTAGCTGACCCTTCATGGCGGCGAGGCCATTAGAAGCGAGCGCGAGCATCTCGTCTTCGCCGGGGTAGACATATACCGGCGCGAGGAACGATACATATTCCTTGATGCGGCTTACCACGTAGTCGGAATGAGCCACACCGCCTGTGAGCAAGATAGCGTCGACCTGACCGCGCAAGGCCACTGCCGCGCCTCCCATCCAGCGGGCGCACTGGAATATCATGGCGTCGAGCACTCTCTTGGCTTTTTTATCGCCGTTCTTGATGCGTCGCACGATCTCGGCCACGTCTGTTGTGCCGAGATGGGCAGCCAGACCTGCATTTCCGCTTATACGGCGCTTAAGCTGTTCTTTAGTGTATTTTTGCGAGTAACAGAGGTCGATGAGCGAACCCGGCGGAAGCGATCCGGCGCGTTCGGGCGAGAAGGGACCTTCGCCGTCGAAGGCGTTGTTTACATCGATGCAGCGGCCAAGACGGTGTGCGCCGATGGAAATGCCGCCTCCGAGATGCGCCACGATGAGGTTGAGGTCCTCATAGCGCGTGTCGTGCTCGGCGGCATGGCGGCGGGCGATGGCACGCTGATTCAGAGCATGCCAGGTGGTGATGCGAGGCATCAGGGGCGAGCCGGAGATGCGGGCCTCATCGATCAACTCGTCGACCACACCGGGGTCGGCCGTCAGCGCGGGACAGTTGTCAAGACGGCGAGAGAAATCGTCGGCTATGCGACAACCGAGGTTGCATGCGTGGTTTCGCATAGGATGTGTCATCTCGCTGAGCATCTGTTCGTTGATGCGGTACACGCCGCCTTCGATAGGCTTGAGGAGGCCTCCGCGGGAGACGATCACATCGAATTCAAACGGAATATTATTGTCTTTCAACGTCTGAAGAATGAGGTCGCGGCGATATTCAAACTGATCGGACACCAGAGGGAAGGGTGCGAGGTCCTCGACGGAGTGGCGCAGGGTGTGGGTGAACACCGGGGTCGTGTCGTCGAAAACCGCTATCTTTGTTGATGTTGAACCGGGGTTGATTGTCAATATACGCATCTGTCAGGTAGTCTTTTGTCAGGTAGAAAACAATTAAATAGATGTCACGCACATGCGCACGCGAGAGCCAGCGAGGTCAGTTTCGATTCCGTATCGTCGCTGCGCGAGGGAAGAACCACCGGCGATGACGCTCCCACGAGCATGCCGGCGTTAAGCGCGTGACTGAAGCAGGTGACGGTCTTGTAGAACACATTGCCGGCCTCGATATCGGGGAAGATGAGGCCGTCCGCCATGCCCGCTATCGGCGAATCAATGCCCTTGACAGCGCCTGAGTGCGGGTCGCAGGCGGTCTTGACGTCCATCGGACCGTCGACCACAGCACTGCCGAAGGCTCCGGCGGCACACATTTCGCGCAGCATGGCATAGTCGGCTGTCACGGGAAATTTCGGCGAAGTCTTTTCCGAACAGTGAATCAGCGCTATCCGTGGGGAGGAGATGCCGAGACCGCGGCAAACTTTCGCCACCGCCGCAACCATCGCCACCCGCTGTTCTGCCGTAGGGAACGGAATCACGGCGGCGTCGGAAAACATGATGAGCCGGTCGACTCCGGGAATCTGTGTGGCCGTGACATGAGTCAGGACCGACCCGGGCGAGAGTATTCCATGTTCCTTGTTGAGGATGGCTCTCAGGAGGTTATCCGTGTTCAGCAACCCTTTCATGAGCACATCGGCGCGTCCCTCGCGTACAAGCGCCACAGCACGGGCTGCTGCGGTGTCGGTGTCAAGTTCGGGCACTAATTCCACGCGGTCGCGATACGCCGTCATGAACGGCCGGGCGGCTATCACTTCCGGATTACCGACGAGCACGAAGTCGGCGATGCCCAAAGCAAGAGCGCGATCAACGGCTTCAAGCGTAGATTCGTCATGAGGACAGGCCACCGCCACGCGGGCGCGGTGACGTCCGGGAGCAGCCAAATGGCTGAACAGAGAGGTGAAATTTCGGATAAATTGCATATTTCCGGCTATTTTGTGCAAATTTCCGAAAAATTTCCGAGGTAAAAAAATGTTCTACAACACAATTTCGGATGCCTTACGGGAGTTGATAATTACAAAATAGGATGTAATATTTCAATAACCTGTAATACATCAGTCTAAAAAGTCTTACAAATGGAAATATTTAAGAGAAAGCGCAAATCACGAGAAACTCGGCGAGATATATTTTTTTTGCTTTTCCAACGTCGCCCGTATATAAGACCCGGTTCCCCAATATTTGTTAACGCTGAGGCTTGGACGTGGCAATGGAAACTTATGCCACGGATAAGTAAGAATAATGATGTATATGTAAGGATTTCGGGGTAGAGTTGGATTATACAAACCG
>CAMWNG010000057.1 GCA_947175575.1 uncultured Bacteroidales bacterium
GCAGCCGGGACGTCTGCGGGTCCCTGTTTTGTCGGGTTGGCGGCCGCAGCCGGGATGTCTGCGGGTCCCTATATGGTCGGGTTGGCAGCCACGCCGGAGACCGTCGTGGTCCGAGGGGCTCGGGGATAAAAATAAACCGCGCCGGAGGGCGGCGCGGTTTATGTGGTGTGGGGAAGGATCAGCGGATGACTTTTGCGGTCTTGCCACCCTGACGGCGGATGAAGATGCCGCCTTCGGGGTTCTGAACGCGGATTCCCTGGAGGTTGAAGTATTCGGCGGGAGTGGCTTCGGAGTCGGCGCAGATGTCGCTGATACCGGTGATGCCGTTGTCGGCGAATTTGTAGCTCATGTCGTTAGCGATGTTGCCTTCGGGGTCTGTCGAAGCGATGTAGAGGGTGCCTTTGCCGTTTTCGGCGAAGTTGTGCACGTAGATGTTGCCACCTGCGTCTTCGTAGTCTTCAAAGCCGGCGGCGGCGACGCGGGCAGCGGAGGGTTCGGCCACGAAGCGGAAGAGGATGCTGTGGCCGGCGGGAGCTATGAAGGTGTATTCGCCATCGCCCTCGTCGATGTAGTCGATCACATCGTGATATTCCACGTCAAGCATCAGGACGCCTTCGGCGGTGGGGTCGATGCGGGGCGAGAAGCTCTTGACGGGAACTTCAATATTGGTTACCGTGGCTTCGGGTTCATCGGCAGTTACGACAGGGACGGCGAGTTTACCTACCGGGTAGCGCACTCCGCAGTTGAGGGTGAGAGATCCGTTTCCTGAGAAATTGAGGCGTCCGTAACGATAAGGTACGCTCTGCCAGAGATTCGACTGGTAGAAGGATCGCAAGCCTTGGTTGGCCTTGAAATCGGTGAGATCCGAGGATGCTGTGGCGAAATCATTGCACCAGTCGGTGGTGCCTGCATTTACGCCGGCTCCCGGGTTAGCCGTCATCTGCACTACGGGAGCGGCACCCTCAGGCAGTTCATATTTTACCTGTGCGGCTGCTCCGACTTCCTTGGATGTGGAGTCCCAGGCCTTGAACTGAGCGTAAGCGCGAGTTTTGACGGTCTGCATCGAGGCTTCCTTGAAGAATCCGGCATAGGAAAGTGGTTCGAGCACGTAGGAGGCTCCGATCACTCCCTCTTTGAGGGGCTGCACAGTGAAAGTCTGCGCTGTGGCGTAGTTTTCGAGATATGAAACTGTCACATGACGCGAGGCCACCTTTCCGAGCGATACGGTGCCGAGCAGCACCTCGTATTCCTGACAATCCGATGAATCTTCGATGTCGAAATCAAGTGTGAGGATATTGTGGCTGCCGTCTTCAGACGCACGTACGCCACATTGAGCGTTTTCGATCGAAATGACATCTACCTTGGTTTGGTCGGCCACTTCTTCATAGTAGAACTTGATGACGGGTAGCACGTAATCATCGTTGTACTGGGGTTCTGTTGCATACATCTGGGAGAGGGAGAGCAGATTGGATGCAGCTCCACCCGAAAGCATGTTGCGTGTGCCGGTCTTGAAGCCCGCACAGCCGCCGATGACGTCGACATCGGGATCGGACGACTGCGATTCAAAAGTTAACAGCAGTGAGCCACCCGTGTAGAGTATGGGGTCGTCAAGATCAACGTGTATGTAGGCCACCATCGGCTCGCCGTAGAAACAGTCGGGGTAATTGTCCTCGTTGTATTCCATAGTGCCCGAGCCGGTGACAGCTTCGGCATCCTGCGTGAACCACAGCCGTTTGTTGGTCTTGGGATCCTTGCGGAATTCAGTGGCGTCGGAAGTTGAGACTTTTACGTTGAAGTCGATGGTGACTTCGTAGAAGTAGTTATTGCAGTATGCACCGGCGAGGGGTACGGCGAAATCGAACGACTTTATGTTTGCGAATATCTGTGTGCCGTTCTCTACTTTCACCAGACCCTGAAGTTGTGGTTCGGTGTAGAGCAGCTGGCTGATGGTGTTGGCATATCCTGAATTGAACGGTGCGTCGGTGCCGATATTGCCGGATTCGGTCACTACAGGATCGTCGAATTTGGCCGACTTCCATTCGCTGAGTTCCTGTGCGGGGAGGGCTGCGGTGGTGAGTGCGGCGAGTGATGCGAGTATTATTTTTTTCATGAAATGATTGAGTTTTTGAGTGGGAGACGTTTTTTGTCGGGTTAGCTGTAGAGGGCGCAATATTTTTGCGCCCTCTGCGTATAGGGCAGTGGATTCGTGAGACCATCCGGTGGAACTGTCGTCGTGAGCGCAAAAATATTGCGCCCCTACAAGGTCGGGTTGGCAGCGCGTCCGGGACGTCCGCGGGTCCCTGTTTTGTCGGGTTGGCAGCCACGCCGGGGACCGTCGTGGTCCGAGGGGTTTAAAACATACCGCGCCGGGGGGCGCGGTATGTTTATTGGGATTTGAGGGGATTAGCGGATAACTTTAGAGGTCTTGCCACCCTGGCGGCGGATGAAGATGCCGCCTTCTGGGTTAGCCACGCGGATGCCCTGGAGGTTGAAGTATTCAACTTCGCCGGCAGCGTCGACAGTCACGTTCTGAACACCTGACATAGAACCATCACTATATAAAGTTGCCCATGAGGAATGAACTACTTGGTGATTACCATCTTTATCGGGAGTGGTAGAGATAAGTTCAAGAGATCCATCGTTTGTCTGAGAAGCGTCGTGGGTATAGACGTTTGAATCTACTTTATTAAATGTCTTACCGTTAACATTAATAGTTCCTGCATCTTCAGTATAGGAATTAGCACGGGCAGGAGCCTTATACTTTTCGCTTTCCGGATTCTGAGCCCATTCCTGATCCATGTATACACCCGGAGAGAAGCAATGCCAAATTGTGTGTCCGGCAGGAGCGATGAAGGTAAATTCATTGTTTCCTTCCTTAATAACCTCGATTTTGTCCGCGTATTTGATATCCATTACAAGAACCCCTTCTTGATTAGGGTCGATACTAGGGGTCCAGTATTTTTTTTCGGGATCTTCGCGGTAATAATCACTAACATGATTCAAAGCTTCAGGGATATCATCAGTTATAGAAGGAACCTTTGCTGATATAACCGGATAAATTATTTTACAGTTAATACTCATAGTGGCAGATCTGAGATTCTGTAACTTACCGTATTTGTATTGAAATTCATTCTGCCAAAGATTAGTCTGATAGAAAGAGCGAAGGCCTTTGTTAAGATAATAATCGTCCAAATCGGTAGATGGAGTGACAAAATCTTCGCACCAATCAGTAGTTCCGGCCTTTACAGCACTACCATTCGGGCCACCCATTTTTATAACTGCGGCAGCTCCTTCGGGAACTTTATATTCAAGCATAAGGGCTCCGGCAATTACTTCGGGTTTTTTCGTCGCTTCGAAGGAAGCATAAGCCCTAGTTTTGTAAATGTCAATTTCTGGAGCTTTGAAGAACTTTTCAAAATCAGTCGCTGCAATAGTATATGATGAGCCTTTAATATTGCTTCCTTTTGGGGGATTAATTGAAATAGTGTGTTCTTTAGAAGGTTCAAGATATGAAACAGTCACATGTTGGGCGGATGTATATCCTAAAGAAGTTGTGCCAAGTGCTATTTCATATTCGACACCCTCCTCGGGACTATTAATATCAAAATCAAAAGTAAGGATGTTCGCTTTGTTATCGCTCGTAGCTTTCGTAGAAATTGTAGGTTCTCCAATAGTAGCAAGCTTAACAGTTTCTCCTTTTACGGGATTATAATGGAAGTTGATAGCCGGAAGATTGTTGTTGGAGTGCCGAGGTGTAGAAGCATAAATTTCATCATAAGACTTAAATGAATGAGAAACACCATAGGTACTACCTACGGTAGTTGTAAATCCGGCACAATATTCAAATACTTCACAATCCCGGTTGGATGAGTTTGATTCAATTTGAATCAATAATGATCCTCCTTTATATTGTATAGGGTTGTCAAGATGGAGGGTTATAGGATAACTCATTGATTCTCCATATAGGACATCAAGGAACTCATTATCATCCCAATTATCCGTATCGTATACTAATGTTCCAGAGGCTGATGATGCATCATCTGCCATTATGAACCATTGTCGTTGTCCATTTTCAATTGCAAACGCAGTTGCTTCAGTACATTGAATTTTAACATTATATGAAATATCAGTACTGAATTCAGCTGCTCCATTTGCTTGTCCATATAGGTTACAGAGTAACTCAAGATCCGTTATTTCAGCATAAGTTGTTGAGCCGTCAGAAGTTATATTGATAAGCCCTAATAGGTCATTTTCAACATATAGGAGTTGAGCTACAGTATAATTATAACCTGAATAAAAAGGTAAATGTGGTTCTTCTTCGAACAACATTGGTTCTTCAAATCCAGCTGTACTCCATTCGGCTGCCGAGGCGGCGAGGGCGAGCAGGGCCGTGAGGAGTGTGAGTAAATACTTTTTCATAGTTTTGTTGTTTTGGTTTATCGTGTTGGAAATGATTTGAAGAACAGCGGTTGCCCCGGGAGGGGGCAACGCTGTTCGCTGTGCGTGATATTGAGAGGTTTAGCGGATTACGACTTTCTGCACCTTGTCGCCCTGACGGCGGATGAAGATGCCGCCGGCGGGATTATCGACGCGTACACCCTGGAGGTTGAAGAATTCAACGGGAGCGGCGGAGTCGGCTGCTACGGAAGCGGCTGCGCCTTTGGTGCGCTGTGCGTTGATCTTGGTGACAGGGAGATACTTGTTGGGGCTGTGGTAGGGCCACTGTTCGCCGGTGTCGTAGACGGTGGGGAAGTTCACGAAGTCGTCGCCTGTGGACATGGTGGAGTAGTCGCGGGTGCGCATGGCGTAGGTTATCACGGCCTGGGCTTCGCCGTCGCTGACGCGGTTGCTCCAGCAGGTTACGAGGAGGTTGCCGCCTTCGTAGGTGAGGGGTTTGTCGAGCACGAAGTGGATTTCCTCATCTTCCATGTAGTAGAGTTCGAGTTCATATTTCAGCTCGCTCTTTGAGGAAGAAGCGTCCATGTCGATCCAGAGATAGGTGTCGGTGCCGGTCTTTTTGGGGAAGGTGGTTACGTCAGTGTTCTCGATGAAGAGGGTGAGGTCTGCCTCGAGTTCAACGAATGAGCCTTCGTCGCCGTACTTGAACACGATTTCGGTGATCTGGTCGTCTTTCTTGAGGCCGGAGAGATATTCGGCGTTGTAGATCATCTGCGAACCGCTGTAGACGGTGTACCACTGGAAGGGAGCGCGTTCCCACCACGAGCCTGCGCCCTGGGTGATTTCGGGCTGTCCGGGATTTTCGAATTCTCCAACATAGACGGTGATGTCGCCTTCGACGGGGTCAACGGTGGGATCGTCGGGGTCAACAACGGGAGGATTGGGGTCGTCGCCTTGTCCGGCGCCGAGTTCAACATACTGGAGAGCGGAGAATGGAGTGCGGTAGACATCGTAATCCCAGGGATCGTCGGGGTCGCCCCATTCCACGATGTTTGCCTGGATGTCGTAGGCAAGGGTCTTGGCGCCATAGGCGTAGGGGAGGGTCTCGAAGGTGAAGGAGTTGGTCGAGGGTTCTTCGCATGCCACGGGCACGAGTGCGATGTCGCCTTTCTTGAGGTTCTGCGATACGGAAATCTCGTCGAGATAGTCGAAGCAGTCGGAGTAGAGGTTATCGTCGTCGTTGGGGATTCCGTAGTCGGTGAAGGTGAGGAAGGTGTCGTGCACACCGTTGGTGAAGGTGTGGGTGAAGGTGTTGGAACCGGTTTCGGTGCAGGTGAAGAACTGCTCTTCGGTGGTGTCACCGTTTGAAACGAGGCGCACCTTGCCGCCGGAATAGCCTGTGACGGTGAAAGTGACGGTGAATTTGCCGCCGTCGTTGGTGAGGTCGATGTAGGGAGAGTAGACCACGCCGGTGACCATTCCGCGGGCGAAAGCTCCGTTATACACCATCCAGTCGGGGGTGTATGTCCAGTCGTAGTCGGAGAGGTAGATGACGAGGTCGTCGAAGTAGTAAGGTTCGGCGAATGTGCCTTTGCTTACGAGGTTGAAATTCTCGGAGAGGATTTCGTATTCACCGTCGGATGGCACAATGCACGGATTGTAAACGGAGAGTGTGTAGGTGGTGGCACCGGGGACAGCCTGCCAGTTTGCGGTGAAGCCGGTTTCGGTTATATCTGTAGCCGGAAGCACCACGGGAGTGGGCAGGTTGGGGGCTCGTGAAATCACCTTGGATTTGAGTGTGGGAGCGGCCGCAGCTGCTAAAGCTACACTTCCCAAAAATAACAATGAGTAAAACTTTTTCATAGAAGAAAAGTGGAATTGGTTTCTATACAGGGTGCAAATGTACAAACTATTTGGCAACTTTCCAAAGATTTTGTAAAAATAATGGAAAAAATTAAGAGAATGATGGTGGGGGAGGGGTCGGGTTGGCGGTTCTGTAGGGGCGCAATATTTTTGCGCCCGCTGCGTACGGAGCTGTGGATTCGCGGGGCCATCCGGCGGGTCGGTCGTCGTGGGCGCAAAAATATTGCGCCCCTACAAGGTCGGGTTGACATGCGCGTGCGGGCGCGTGGAAAGGATGTGGAGGCCTACGTTCGCACGCAAGCCTCCACGGGGGAACATTTGTTTTCTAAATCTACAATTTTCTACCGGAAAATGTACTTTATGTAAACTTACTTACTTATTTTCTTACTTAACTTTCTGAATTCGGATGGCCGCGCCGCCGCCGGGGGCGAGGGGCTGGCGGAGCTTATCGCCGGGTTTGACCTTGACGGTGCGGATGCGGTAGGCCTGGGGATTGTCTTTCCAATGTGCGTCGGGGGCGTCCTCGTAGATGGTGGCCACATATTCGCCGCCGCGGGGCAGGAAGCCGAGGTCGATTTCGGCCGTGCGGGCGTTATCGTCGGTTATGGCGCCCACGTACCAATCGTCGGAGTGCTTGTCGCGGCGCGCTACGGTGATGTAGCGGTTGGGCTCGGCCTCGAGGTATCTGGAGTCAGACCAGTCGACGGGCACGTCCTTGATGAATTGGAATGCGTCGGGGAAGCGCAGGTAGTTCTCCGGCAGATCGCAGGCCATCTGGATGGGGGAGGGCATGGTGAGGTAGAGCGCGAGCTGACGGGCCAGGGTTGTTCCGGCCTGTGAGTCCTTGCCCTCGCCGTAATAGCTCATGCGGGTCTCGAAAAGGCCGGGGGTATAGTCCATCGGACCACCCTTGAGGCGCGTGAAGGGGAGGATGCAGGTGTGTGAGGGGGGATTTCCGCCCATAGATTCGAATTCGCCGCCGCGGGCCGATTCCTGGGCGAGCCAGTTGGGATATGTGCGGCAGAGGCCTGTGGGCCGGGGTGCTTCGTGGCTGTCGACCATGATCTCGTACTCGGCGGCTCGCTCGATGACATGGCGGGCGTGGTCGACCATCCACTGCGAGGTGTGATGTTCCGAACGAGGGATGATGGCTCCGACGTAGCCGGTCTTGACGGCGTCGTAGTTGTTGTCTTTCATGAATCGGAAGGCGCGGTCGAGCTGCAGTTCGTAATCGGCGGCATTGGCGGCGGTCTCGTGGTGCATTATGAGCTTGACTCCTTTCTCCTTGGCGTAATCGCGCAGGCGGGGAAGATCGAAGTCGGGATAGGGCTTGTCGAAGAGGAACTGACGGTTCTTGCGGTAGCTCGCCCAGTCCTCCCAGCCTTCGTTCCATCCCTCGACGAGGACGCCGTCGATACCGTTATCGGCCGCGAAGTCGATGTATCGCATGACATTCTCGGTGTTGGCAGGATGGCGGCCGTTGGGTGCGAGTGCCGAATAGTCGGTGACGCCGGGTTTGGCGAGAGGGTCGTCGGAGTAAGCCCAGGTCTTGACATTGCCGGTGAACATCTCCCACCAGACGCCGACGAACTTCATGGGCTTGATCCACGATGTGTTCTCGATGGCGCAGGGCTCGTTGAGGTTGAGCACAAGCTGCGAAGCGAGGATGTCGCGGGCGTCATCGCTCACGATGAGGGTGCGCCAGGGGGTGTTGAAGGGCATCTGGAGATAGGCAGCCACGCCGAGGCGGTCGGGCACGAGGTGCGATTTCATCGAGAAGTTCTGCGGGTCGACATCGAGGAGCATGGCGGGATAGCCGGCCAGCGCGGCCTCGTGAGCGTTAATGTAGACTCCGTCGGCGGTCTTGAGCAGGAGCGGAGTCTGGACTGTGAGTCCGTCGACACGCTGAGCCTCGGAGTGGCGCGCGTATTTTTTCATAGCCTCGGGGAGGCCGCTGAAGGAGGTTTCGGTCCAGAGATATTCGTCGGTGTCATAGTCGCCGGGGATGCAGAAGAGAGTGTGGTCGGCAGGATAGTTGAACTCGGTGAGTTCTTCTTTGACAGTGAGGTAGTTGGGCCCGTTCTGTACGGGGAGCTCGTAGCGGAATCCGAGGCCATCGTCGAACAACCGGAAGCGGAGGGTCATGGCGCGCCGCGGGTTCTCGGCTTCGAGATGTACGGCGAGTTCGCGGAAATGGTCGCGCACGGAGGAGTATTCGCCCCAGACGGGTTCCCAGGAGCGGTCGACGGTGAGGGTGTCGGTGCCGGTGATCCGGAAACCGTCGGTGAATGCCGTCTCGTCGGCGCGGATTCCGAGGCGGCTTTCAGTCACCACCGGTTTGCCTTTATAATCGAGAGAATATACCGGGGTGCCGGCGGCGTCGACATTAACGTCGAGCACGAGGTTGCCGTCGGGGGAGGTAATGCTCACGGCCGCCATGTGCATGGCGCCCGCGAGCATAAGGGATAAAATCACGTTCTTTTTCATTGAAAAAATCGGGAATTAGCAGTTCATGAGAATGGTATGAGCAACTCTTCAAAATTTGTTTATATTTTGGCTATCAGATGCAACCCTGCGGGCTGATATACCTTTGATTGTCCTGATGGGGCCCTTCGCCCTTTCGTTCAGTTGTGTGGCTCGCCAAACTCCTTCTCTCAAGGAAGAAATTCCTGCATCAATCCTGCACAAATTCATATCAGCTAATTTTTAAGAGTTACTTAAGACATCCGACCCCTGATACCAACGATCCAGGTATACGGGAGGCGGTATGGAGTGTGACCGCAGTTAACGAATAAAAACCGCGAATCGATTTTCGATTCGCGGTAAGGTGGAGTATAGCGGACTCGAACCGCTCACCTCGACACTGCCAGTGTCGCGCTCTAGCCAGATGAGCTAATACCCCATAGCGTTTTGCACTGCAAAGGTAGGACGTTTTTTTTACCCTGCAAAATATTTTTATCGCTTTAACATAGATTGTTTTATTTTGACAAAAATTCAATGTTGTGTGTCGGTTTTTGGCGTACCTTTGCAAGGCGTGTCCGTGTGGACGTGTCTATAAAATGATATTATGACCTTGAATCTTTCCTTGCGCCGGAGTAAGGCGCTCTTTGCAAGAAGTTTATTCGTAATTCTGCTTTTCTCGTGTAGCCTGGTGTCGCAAGCAGATGTGACAGTCGGAGCTGCCAGGCTTGACCAGTATCTGCCTCTGCTTGAGGGTAAACGCGTGGCGTTGCTCAGTAACCATACGGGTATGGTCGGTGACAAACATACTCTTGACCTTATGCTTGAGAACGGAGTAAATGTGGTGACGATATTTTCCCCCGAACATGGATTCCGCGGAAAAGCCGACGCCGGCGAGCATGTAAACAGCAGTGTGGATGGTCCCACCGGGATTCCCATCGCTTCGCTATATGACGGGAAACGCCGAGGCCCCGCGCCGGAGGTGGTTGATGGTCTGGATGTGATCGTATGCGATATTCAGGACGTGGGACTGCGGTTCTATACCTACTACTGCACCATGTTGGAACTCATGAATGTAGCCGCCGAAGCCGGCAAGGAATTCGTGGTGCTGGACCGTCCGAATCCAAACGGAATGACTGTAGATGGGCCGATTCTTGATATGAAATATGAGTCGGGTGTTGGTCGCCTGCCTATTCCTGTCGTGCATGGTCTTACACTCGGCGAAATGGCACGCATGATTGTAGGTGAAGGATGGCTCAAGGACGGTCGTGACCTCAAACTGGAGGTGGTGCCATGCGAAGGGTACACGCATCAGACACGATATGAATTGCCTGTGGCACCGTCGCCCAATCTGCGCACTATGCTCGCCGTTTATCTTTATCCTTCGATATGCTACTTCGAAGGAACGCCTGTGAGCCTTGGTCGCGGAACCGATGCCCCGTTCGAAATCTACGGACATCCCGATTATAAGGGCGGGAACTTCAGCTTCACGCCCCGAAGCGTCGATGGTGCGAAGAATCCTCCGCTGCTCGACAAGGTATGTCACGGTGTGGACCTGCGGGGTACGGATCCGGAAGAGGCCATCGCAGCAGGACTGAATCTGGGATATGTTATCGACGCATACCGCAAGACCGGACTCGGCGACAAATTCTTCACTTCGTTTTTTGAAAAGCTGATAGGCCGGGGAGACATACGCAAAAAGATTCAGGACGGTATGTCTGCCGATGAAATCAAAGCTGGATGGGCGCAAGATGTGGCCGACTTCAAGAAACAGCGCGCTCCGTATCTTCTTTATGCCGAATGAATAATACACATTATATAATATAGAACAATGTCACAACCCGTAATAGTAATCATAACCATAGCGGCCTACTTCGGACTGCTGATGCTTGTGTCGTATTTCGCAGGCCGCGGAAGCGATAACAAAACCTTTTTCACAGGGAACCGGCAGGCTCCGTGGCCTGTAGTGGCCTTCGCCATGATCGGGGCGGCCATTTCCGGGGTAACATTCATATCGGTGCCCGGCATGGTGGCGGCCAAGGGATACAGCTATCTGCAGATGGTGCTCGGATTCATCGTGGGCTATTTCGCCATAGCGTTCGTGCTGGTGCCGATGTTTTACAAACGCAATCTTCTTTCGATCTACGGCTATCTCGAAGAGCGTTTCGGGCAGTCTACCTATCGTTCCGGTGCCTGGCTGTTCTTCGTTTCGAAAATGCTCGGTGCGGCCGTTCGCTTCTTCGTGGTGTGCGCCGTGCTTCAGCTTCTTGTATTCCATCCGCTTGGAATTCCATTCGTGTTCAATGTCATAGTAACAATCGCGCTAATATGGCTCTATACGGTGCAGGGAGGGGTGAAGACTCTCATCTGGACCGACTCGCTCAAGAGTTTCTGTCTTATAATGAGCGTTATTCTGTGCATATATTTCGTATCGGTTAACCTCGGTTTTTCGTTCGGCGATCTTACAAAAGCCATCAGTGACCATGAATCGTCGAAGATGTTCTTTTTTGATGATCCTAAAAGCGGGACATATTTCTGGAAACAATTCCTTGCCGGCGTGTTCATGGCCATCGCTATCAACGGTCTTGATCAGGATATGATGCAGCGAAATCTCGCCTGCCGCGACTCGCGCCAATCGCAGAAAAACATGATAGTGAGCGGCATAATGCAGTTCTTCGTGATCGCGCTCTTCCTACTGCTGGGCACACTGCTCGTGATTTTCCTCGAACGCCAGAATATCGAACTTCCTGCCAAGAGCGATGAGATTTTCGGCATGGTGGCCACCCATCCATCAATGCCTGTCGTGGTTGGGGTGCTGTTTGTGCTGGGGCTGGTGGCTGCGGCATACTCTGCGGCCGGCTCGGCACTGACTTCGCTCACCACCTCGTTCACGGTAGACATCCTTCAGGCGCACAAACGTCATGCCGACGCGCCGGAACGTCTTACAAAAGTGCGTAAGGGAGTGCATCTGGCCATGTCGGCCGTAATGGGGCTGGTCATCATAGCGTTCTATTATCTCAGCGAGGAAGATGCAATATCGGCTGTGTACACTTTGGCCTCATATACCTACGGCCCTATTCTCGGACTTTTCGTGTTCGGGATGTTCCACTCAAAACCCGTGCACGACAAGCTTGTGCCCGCAGTGGTTGTAGCAGCCCCGGTGCTGTCATGGGTGATTCAATATTCGCTGCGCAGGTGGTGTGGCTACGAAACCAGCTTTGAACTGCTTCTTATCAATGCCGCATTGACCGTAGGCGGATTGTATCTGTTAACCATCGGTGCGCCCCGTGCGGCCGCTGCTGAAACTCCGGTCGCCTGATGGCCGTACAGAGTACAGCCCGTTGTGTCTGGCTCGTAGATACCATCCGCCGTTATGGACGTATCACCCGGTCACAACTTCAGGAGGCGTGGCTGAAGTCGCCTCATTCCGACGGGCGGCCGCTTTCGCGCCGTACGTTTTGCAATCATCGTGCCGCCGCCGAGGAGCTGTTCAATATCACCATAGTCTGTGATCCGGCCACTTTCGAATATTATATCGAAGATGACGACACAAACAGCGGTTCGGTGACCGACTGGCTGCTGAACTCCTTCAGTCTCAACAACGTGATTGTGGGAGCGAGGGATGTGACGGACCGCATCTTTGTGGAAAACGTGCCGTCGGCGCGCGAGCATCTCGGAACGGTTATAGATGCCATCAAGGGGCATCACCCCGTCCGTTTCGACTATCACCCGTTCACCCGCTCGTTGCCCACAACAGGTGTGGTGATCGAACCGTATTTTCTCAAACTTTTCCGGCAGCGATGGTATCTGGTGGGCCGCAACACGGCCGAAAATCGTTTCAAAACCTATGCACTCGACCGCATCCGCGGAGCTGTAATGATTTCGGAGACGTTCGAGGATGATCCCTCATTTGACATCGAAGGATATTTCCGCGACGCGTTCGGAATTGTCGTTACCAAATCCGAGCCCAAGAAAATTGTGCTCCGCGTGAATCCAAAGCAGGCCAAATATTTCCGCGCGCTGCCGCTCCATCATTCCCAGAGCGAAACTGTTTCGGATGCTTTTTCGCTTTTCACTTACCGCATGCGTGTGACCGAAGATTTTCTTGCCGAACTGCTAAGCTACGGTCCCGCGGTCACTGTGCTCGAGCCTCCCGAATTGCGTGCGATGGTGCGCGATTCGCTGCAACGCTCGTTGGACGAGTACGAAAATTAATCTTTTTAACTTGTGAGTACGTTATACAGACATGAACGGCTTAGAATTACTGACACATTATTTCCCTGAGTTGACCGATCGGCAGAAGGAACAGTTCTCCATTATGGGAACGCTATATCCCGAATGGAACGAGAAGATCAATGTCATTTCCCGTAAGGATATCGATAATCTTTTCCCCAACCACATCCTTCATTCGCTTGCCATAGCCCGTTTCTTAGGAGATGTGGCACCCGGAACGTCCTTCATGGACCTCGGCACTGGCGGCGGTTTCCCCGGAATACCGCTGGCTGTTATGTATCCTTCATGCCGGTTTCATCTGATCGACCGTATCGCCAAAAAACTCCGAGTGGCCGAAGATGTCGCCAGAGCCGCCGGGCTTGATAACGTCACCTTCCAGCACGGCGACAGCGGCGAGTGTCATGAAAAATTCGATTATGTAGTGAGCCGTGCCGTTATGCCGCTTGACAAACTTGTCAAACTCATAGTGCGCAACATATCACCGGTAACACCCTCGGCCAACCGCTATTCCAACGGTCTTGTGTGTCTAAAAGGCGGCGACCTCGCCGACGAGAGTGCCGCCGTGAATTTTCCCGTGATAGAATTCCCGCTTTCGGAGTTTTTCGTCGAGCCGTTCTTCGACACCAAGAAACTTGTATATGTACCCATAAAAAAGAAATGATATGCTGAAAGTCGCCTCTCTCCAAAATAATCCGTTCGGCGAAAGCACCTATGTGGTCAGCAATCCGGCTACGGGCGATGCGATTGTCGTCGATCCCGGGATGCTTACTCCGGCCGAACAGGAAAAATTCGACAATTATATCCGACGCACCGGTCTGCGCCTCACCGGGATTGTCAACACCCACATGCATCTTGACCATTGTTTCGGCGCGAATTATGTACGGGATAAATACGGTGTGAAACAGGCTGCGCATCCTGATGATACCTTCCTTGCCGAAAGCATGGCCGAACAGAGCGCCGGTTTCGGCGTCCCCGGAGGTCGTAACGTGACAATCGACGTGCCGCTGAAAGAGGGCGACAAGATTGATGTGGGGGATGACAGCCTGGAAGTAATCCACACTCCCGGGCACACCCCCGGAGGGATATGTCTGTACAGCCCGTCGAGCGGGTTCCTCCTTGCAGGTGACACTCTTTTCAAAGGCAGTGTGGGACGTACCGATCTTCCGGGCGGTAATTTTAAGACGCTTGGCTCAAGTATCAAAAGCAAGCTGTTCCGATTGCCGGACAAAACAGTCGTGTTTCCGGGTCACGGTCCACACACCACTATCGGTGACGAGAAAACCTCAAATCCCTTCCTCGGATAGAATCTGAGTGAGCAGAATTATTGTAGATTGACTGTATTGCAACGTCATCGTGAATCAACGATGACGTTGTGTGCATAAGGCGAGACGGATTCTGTGCTTTGTATCCCGCGTCCGTTATATAATAATGTGAAAAATTAAGGGCGAGGTAGCTGCTTGAATTTTTTTGATTTTTTTTATCGAAATGTTTGGTCAATTCAAAAATAGTACTTAACTTTGCAACCGCAAACGGGAAACAATTGAGACCCATTGCAAGAGAATATTGAAGATGCCTCTTTAGCTCAGTTGGCCAGAGCACGTGATTTGTAATCTCGGGGTCGTTGGTTCGAATCCGACAAGAGGCTCAAATTTGAATTTCGCAATACTAAAGATATATTAGGGCGTGTTCCAGAGTGGCCAAATGGGGCAGACTGTAAATCTGCTGGCTTTGCCTTCGGTGGTTCGAATCCATCCGCGCCCACACAATTTGCGGAAGTAGCTCAGTTGATAGAGCATCAGCCTTCCAAGCTGAGGGTCGCGAGTTTGAGCCTCGTCTTCCGCTCAATCCCAAAATATCCGCCAATGTAGCTCAGAGGTAGAGCACTTCCTTGGTAAGGAAGAGGTCGCGGGTTCAAGTCCCGCCATCGGCTCTATAACCTTAACAGCCCCGATAGTGCCTTGTCGCTACCGCGGCTTATGCTTAGAATCAATCATTCAAAAACTATATAAATTAGCAAGATATGGCTAAAGAGAAATTCGAAAGAACCAAACCGCATGTTAACATCGGTACCATCGGTCACGTCGACCACGGTAAGACCACTCTGACCGCTGCCATCACCACCGTACTGGCAAAGCAGGGTCTTTCTGAAGTGAAGTCATTCGATCAGATCGACAACGCTCCCGAAGAAAAAGAACGTGGTATCACAATTAACACCGCACACGTAGAATACGAAACCGCTAACCGTCACTACGCTCACGTTGACTGCCCGGGTCACGCTGACTATGTGAAGAACATGGTTACCGGTGCTGCTCAGATGGACGGCGCTATCATCGTAGTTGCTGCTACCGACGGTCCCATGCCCCAGACCCGCGAGCACATCCTTCTCGCCCGTCAGGTGAACGTGCCCCGTATCGTTGTGTTCCTCAACAAGTGCGACATGGTAGACGACGAAGAAATGCTCGAACTCGTTGAAATGGAAATGCGCGAACTTCTTGACGCCTACGAATACGACGGTGACAACACCCCCATCATCCGTGGCTCTGCTCTCGGTGCCCTCAACGGCGAACCCGAATGGGAAGCTAAGGTAATGGAACTCATGGACAATGTCGACACATGGATTCCCCTGCCTCCCCGCGACGTTGATAAACCCTTCCTGATGCCTGTCGAAGACGTATTCTCGATCACCGGTCGTGGTACTGTTGCTACAGGTCGTATCGAAACCGGTATCGTTAAGGT
>CAMWNG010000058.1 GCA_947175575.1 uncultured Bacteroidales bacterium
CGACCCTCTGATTAACAGTCAGATGCTCTAACCGACTGAGCTATTGAAGCGTGTTTTTAACCCCCTCCGGGGCTTTTGCGGTGCAAATTTACGGCGAAAATTTTGATTGTGCAAGTTTTTGACCGTTTTTCTTGAAAATATTTTCGGACGGCATGGCTGCAAAGATAATGCCGCAGCCTCCGGAGAGACTACGGCATGCAGACCGCGATTGCGGATGGAATAATCAGAACGGGAGATCTTCAGGCACTCCGGGAGCTGAAGGAGCTGCAGGCTGAACGGGAGCCATCGGGTCGGCGGGAGCGCCGTAAGCGGGAGCGGCGGGCGCTCCGTAGGCAGGTGCTCCGTAAGCCGGTGTGGCGGCACCGGGGGCTGCAGCGGGAGCTGCGTCGGCGGGTTCGATGCGCCATGCGCGGAGGTCGGTGTACCAGCGACCCTGATATTCACGCGAATTCACTTCGAAGGATACGCGCACGAAGTCGCCCGGGCGAACGGGATACTGGTCGATTCGATCGTTGAACATCAGGAATGCCATCTTCTGGGGATATGCGTCCTGAGTTTCTATAACAAATGTGCGCTTGCGCCACATCTTGCCGGCGGCGGATGTGCCTGATTGTTCGCCAAGGTCGGCGATGACTCTGCCTACGGCAACAAATTTATTATCTTCCATATATTGTGATGTTGTTTACTCGTTCAATTCTGCAAATATACGAAATTCCTGTATAATGCAGTAAGAAACGACATGAAAAAAGTTATCAACATAGTGTCGATAACTTTTTTCATAAGTCGGGTAAGAGGTTTGTCAGCGCACCATAACGCGACGGGTGTGACCCGGGGCGGCGACGATGTAGAGACCCGGGGCGAGGGAGCGGCTTACGGTGCCGGGGGTCATCTGCATTGACATGATTTCTGTGCCGTCGAGTGCGTAGACTGTAATGGATACGTCGGCCGTAGATGTGATAAAGAGCGATCCGCCACGGGCGAAGGCGTCCCATGTGTGGTATTCGGCTGCTTCGGGGCTGACAAGTCCGGTGTCATTTGTGGTGGAGAGATCGTCTATGAGCACACGTTGTCCGGCTGTCTGACGCAGTCGCAGGCGGGCATTGCCGGGGGTCTTGGGCAGGAAGGTGAATTCTTCCCATTTGGGCGAGCTGACAGTGGCCTGTCCTGCAGGCTGCCATGAAGATCCACCGTCGGAAGAAGTCTCGAGAACGATCGTGGCCGGCGAATCGGAACCGAACAGGGCCATCCATACGTTCACCACTCCGATGCCTCCTGCATAATCCTCGGCCATGGAGAGAGTGGATGTGGAATTCTTGCCCAGACGCACGCAGCCTTTGCCTGTATGGGCTTTGTCCTGATTGGGCCACATTCCGGCATTCTCGAGTTTCCACAGTGCTCCTGACCCCTGATAGAGCGGCGGGTTGTATGAGCCCATGCCTTCAGCGTCGGCTTCAAAATCTTCGGCGATGCCGGTGGTGGAAGTCACGGTGCCGGTGAAGGTCACGTCGTCGTCATAATAACCGGCGGCAGTGACATAGATGGAGCCGTGATAGGTGCCGGGCGCGTCGGCGAGCATTCGAAGATAGACGCGGTCTTCTTCGGGATCCAGCACTTGGGTGCGGCTCCATTCCGAGCGGTCAACAGACAGCTGGAACGGTTCGGGCACCGAAAGAGTGACATCAGAGTCGATGTTGATGATGTCGACCCAGAGTTCTGCGGCTTCGGAAGGTGTGCCTACGGTGGAGGTGAATTCAAGACGTCCGTCAAAAAGGAATTCCACCGAGGGTACGGGAGCGAGTGTATGCACTGTCAAAGCCTCGGAGCGGAGATTCTGCGAGGCGACTGTGTAGACATAATCTGTGTCCGGCTCCAGTCCGCTGACACGGAAAGCCTGCGATGAAGCGTCAACGCGGCGTGGATAACCCTCCAGCGATTTGCCTCCGAGGGTTACATCAAGGGTGTAACATCCCTGAGCGTCTGCGTCGCCCACGTTAGTCCATACGGCAGTGAAGGCGTCCTCGCCGATTTCGCGTACGGGGCCGACGGGCAGCGTAGATATAACCGATGCCTTGAGGACTACGTTACGGGTGATGGTGCCGCAGGAAAGGTTGAGAGAACCGGTGTAATCGCCCCCCTTCGAAGCCTCGAAGGTCACGACCACATTGGCACCGGAGGCACTGTTCGCCGTCGACTGATTCACAGATGCGGGTGAGGCGGTGAAACCTGTGCCGCTCACTGTTACAGAGACGTTGGATTTCAGGTTGGTACCACGAACCACCACAGCCTGAAGCAATGGCGCTCCGGCTACGGTGCGGCCGAAATCGACCGTGGTGCCCTCGGCGGGGAGAATCAGCTGCGGGTCAGATGATGCGCCGGGAGTCCAGTCCTCCGAAGATGCGTTGCCCCATATATGCTCGACAAGTTCGGGGTGGTCGATATAAGGATTGCGGTTGTTTTGCGATTTATATACGGCATTGTTGCGGTCGATTTCTTTCTGACTCACGGGGTCCTGACGGTGCCATTTGAGCAGGACATCGACAGCCCATGTCTTGAATGCAGGGAATGAGTTGCCAGCCAGCATCGGCGACGACCATCCCGCTATGCTGCCGTTATAAGCCGTAGCCATATAGAAATATGTGCGCGCGAAGTCGCCTTTATACTCGTCGTCGGGTTCGAACACAGTGCCGGTGTATCCCGGTGACGTGCATGCTCCGAGGCGTCCCAAGGCCTTGATGCCGTTGTGTGAGGGTAGTGTGGTGCCCGAGGCACATTCGCCATAGGGATAATTGGAACGCTGACCGTTCACACGTCCGTCGGTGGGATAGATATGAAACGCGTCGGACACCATCGGCGACTTGTCGTTGAACCAACTTTTGGGGAAAGAGTGTTCGCGGTTGTAGCAGTCGCCCACATTGGTGTACTGACCGCATTGGTCCTTGCTGTATGTGAAACGGCGGGTGGAATACATGTCCCAGATAGTACCGTCGGGATAGGTGTCGGTGGCGCGATACAAAGCCCACAGACCGTTATATGATACGGCGGTGTGCGGCCCGACGACATCTGCCAGAGCCTTTAGGAGCGACTGGCCGCAGCGGCCCTCGCATGAGTTGTAATAGCCGGCAGGTTCCGCGGCGAGAGCACACAGAGATGTAAGTGAGAATAGGTATGTAAGAAGTTTTTTCATGATAGGTCTATTTCAGAGAAAAGAAAAGCCCACAAAGTTACGACTTTTCCGCTTAAAAACCAACATCCCGAGGAAAAAGCTCAAAACGCTGAAACCTATAGGCTATATACTGTTCAGTGTGTCCGCTTATCTGTGCTTAGATTTATTTTTCGTACCTTTGCGAAAAAATATGTTGTATGAGACCGATGAGAAAGAGCGCGCGGGCGCGCGGAGCGGAGTGGGCGCTGGAGGTTTTTGACCGTGCGCCGTATGTTACGGTAAGCATGACGCGTCCGGACGGCTCTCCCTATGGACTGCCGTTGTCGCTGGTGCGGAAGGATGACGTTACATTTTATTTTCATTGCGCGCGTGAAGGCGAGAAAATCGACTGCCTGCGACGCTCGCCGGTGGTGAGTCTGTCGGCGGTGAGCCGTTGTTCGCCACGCTATGAGGCGGAGAAGAATAATTTCACTGAGTATTATCGGTCGGCAGTGGCGTCGGGCACGGCTGAGTTTGTCACCGACCCGGCGGAGAAGATTGAAGCTCTCAGGCTGCTGTGTATGAGGTTCCTACCGGGCTATATGGAACATTTCGACGCGGCCATATCGCGCAGTCTGGACATCACGGAAGTGGTGCGGATAACTCTGACAGAGCCACCCGTTGGAAAAGAGAAACCTTGAAACGCTTATGGTCAGTCGTCCCAGTCCCAGCCGGAATCGTAGAGGAGGAACTGAGCGGTGACGTCGGCTCCCGCAGGCAGTTTCGGCACTTCGATGGCGAAGCGGGTGAATGTGACGTTATTGCTGCCGTCACCCGAGAACGAGCTGCTTCCGAGAGAGATAGTCCAGTCGTAAGTGCCGGTCAGGTTATTTAACACAAAACGGTTGGTGTAGGTATCGATACTCCACTTATGCAATTTGTAAGTGACAAGCAGAGAGTTGTCCCTGAAGTTGATTTTGGAATAAGTGGGTGAAAACCCCAGAGGATCGTCGGGCAGTTCGTCGGCCGAGTCCACCACGAGAATCTTTTCGCTCCATTTGCGACAGCGGTTCAGGAACTGGGTGTCGTTTCTGTCGAAGGTGACAGCGGCGGGAACGTATGTTTCGTAAACGGGCACAAGGACTTCAGTCTGTGGTTCGTCCTTTTTATCCTTGCCGCAAGAAGAGAGCAGAACAGAGGCCGTAATGAACAGGAGGCTGAGAAATTTTTTCATTTGATATCGTTGTTTTAGGATAATAACGTCCCGGAAATCGATTTATTGTAAAACTGCGGGAGGGGTGTGTCTATCCGGTTTGAATGATTGACGGTCGTGCCTCCGTACACGATCGCGGCGGGATGCTTCATGTATGGAGCATCCCGCCGCGGGGTCGCATTTATTCTTGTGTGTTTTAGCCGATTGTAGGTCCGTGGGTCGGATTCATAGGAATTGTTGATCCGGTATCGGTCCAGTCATCAACTGTAACCTTGAACTTGATGTCGCCGTTGAGGACAGGTTGGCCGGGGTTAGGATCGTCAGGATCGATGTTGCCGGCACCGGAGGTAAAGTCGAGGGTGTAGACATATTTCTTACCCTGTTCCCATGTGCCCGAGAGAGGAATTGAAGCCCATGCATACTGACGGAGGTTGCCGCTGGCATCTTTTTGTGTGTCTTCCGGGAAGGGATATACACGGTAGCCGTCCGAGGTGCGGGTGATCTGTACCAATACGCTGAGATATGAGTCGCGGGCTACGTTATCGGGGTCGTTGGCCGGGCTCCATGGCGTAAGTGTCTGAGGCATCAGCATGGCGTTGCCCGAAGGACCCATAATGCTCTGAGGTGTAGCGGTCAGAGTCAGCTCGTCGCAACTGGAGGTGTAGACCTGAGTGTCGTGCCAGTCATCGAGGGTCCATTTATTGGTTGTGAAGTCGAATGTTCCGATATATTCTGCACGGCCGATGCGCACACCTGTCACCTTGAAGGTGTACTTGGGATTTTCGGACTTAGCCTGTATTTCAATCTGAGAAAGACGGTGGTCGAAGGTGAGTTCGACACCTGTGGCTTCGTTTTCCTTACGTGTGCCGGAGGCATTCGCGGTGATGAAGTCGACTTGATCAGCGATCTGTTCGGGAACTGCGAAATTTTCGAGTTTAAGACCCGCGGTGGCTCCCTCAGTAGAGGTGATGTCAGCGCCTAATTCATCCTGCGAAGGTGAGTAAGCGAAGAAATCGATTTTCTCGTTAAGTTCGAGCCACTCGTATTTATTTTTGGATGTGAAATATGTATCGGTGCCTTTTACAAAGTTTTCATTGGCGAAGTATGTGTCTCCGCCTGTAAAGGCTGTTACATAAATCGAGTTCAGGTTGGAGTTGGTAGTCTCTGTGGCACGCGAGGCCAGACCGGATCGGAATGAAATGCCGTCACTATCGATTGACTGCGGATTCACAGGTTCGTCATCAGCACATGAGGCTAACGCCATTGTCGAAAGCACTGCGAGGAAGAGAGGTGTCTTTTTCATACTTATAATTTTTATTTTCTTGTTTTGTATTTCATAGGTTAAATGGGGGGATAAGCTGCTGGAGCTGAACCTCTCGGCCTAATTAAGTTTCTTTTACTATAAAACACGATAGAGGTTAAAAAGGTTCGGTTCACATATTCAATCCGATGTTCACAACCTGCCATTCGTTGACATCCGGTGACACAGACGTACCGCCTCCTTTAGGACGTTCGGGCAGGGGCAGCCCGCTCACCACGATGTGTACATGCCGTGGGTCAGGAGCTGTCGAGACCTGGTCGGTGACATCATAAGTGTGCCACCAACGGCTTCCGTCAGACAGCAGCAGATAGATGGTCATGAGGTGTGTGTTGGTCGAATGTGAACATTCGCCGAAAGTAAGGAATTCGCCGTGAAGACTCTCTTTGGCAGGGTCAGACGAGAGGATGAATGGCATTGTGACCACAGAATCAGTGGGAGCCTCACCTCCGAGACTGTATCCGTCGGCCATCCCTGAGAGGGTGGCGTCGACAGAGGTCGAGGCCAGACCATCGATATTGTCTACGTCAAGCACATCGACGGTATAATGGCAAATCAGTTCGTCAGGATACAGGGTGATGGTCTGATTTCCGGCGTTCGGGATTATGTTATGCCCGTCCGAACGTCCGCCCCAAAGCATTCCGGGAGTCGAGGCCATACGTTCCGACTCAGCATCGCGGCTGCGGGGTACCGATTCTATTTCCAGTCCCTGCGCGGCAAGCCCTGTAGCGTCGAGTGTGTATAGTTCCATCGTCTCGATGTATTCGTTATTGCGCATGCATATCCAGTCAGTGTTGTCGGAGTTCATGAACAGGATATGTCGGATGCCCGCCGGAGCCTTTATTTCGCCTCCGGTCTTGTTGTCGAAGATAAATCGCAGCGGTTCGTGTCCGTCACTGTCGAAAAGATAGGCGGCCATCGACTCCGGTTCGGCGTCCGGTGCCTTCTGCCAGTCGAACACTACCTGAAGATGTGAGGTGAGCTGTGGCTCGGGGAAATAGAGATCCTTATGATGACAGGATGCCGCACTCAGAGCCAACAGACAGCCCAGACCTCCGCGAAGCGCTTTCTGAATGTTTAGGAAAGAAATCATAGCCTTCCTCCTTTCTTGCGGTTATAGTTATCGCAGCCTATCAGCCACACGAGTGCCACTTCGGCTTTGACCGGACCGATCCAGTTCAGACGGTGAGTGGACTGCCATTCATAATAGCCGTCGCGAGGCACATATTTGTAATATTTGCCGCCTAAATATCCTAATCCGATTGTGAAATCGAGGTTCAGACGCCGGGCCACGGGCATTGAATAGCCATACTCTATGCCACAGATCAGATTGCAACGATCCCAGAGCGTGCGGCCGGGAATACCGCCCATGTAGCCAGTCCCACCCAATTCAAAGTCGTAGGTCACAACTCCGGCGAACACACCTAAATGATGACCGGTCAAGGGTTTCTCGGCGGCTTTGGAGCCGAACCACCGGCGAGCTCCTAATGTGCCGCCGTATGCGCGCCAGTAATGATGGGTGCGGTCGCGGTCCCACCATCCGTACATCCAGTCGGCGAACACACTCCAGTTTTTCCCAACATAAAATTCAGCGCCTATGTTCGGCAATGCCAGGGCATCGTAGAGCAGGTTGGTCTTAAGACCCATATAGAACGGACGGCACGTAAGCGGATACACCGGCGCCGTAATCGTGAGTTCGGGATGATCCGGAGTAACGATGTCGACCGGTATCCGGGCCGCAGAACCGGTGCTCATCTTGTGTACGAACGGTAGAAGGTCAGCATATTCCAGCACCAGACGCGATTCGCGTAGCTGAGGGAACAGATTGCGGTACATGTAAAAATAAGGTTCGCCGCCGTGAAGGACTTTCAGCCGTGCGAGCGGATGCGCCGGCGCATTGTCCGACATTATGACGTCGAGAAGCCCGAGCACGTCAGCGCGGTAAGGGACAGCCGGATCGTTTTCCACAAGTGCGCGTAATCCGGCCCAGTCGCGGCCGAGAAAAACGAAATCTGTAGATACACTGTCGCCGAGGAATCCGCGGCGTCCGATGGCCTCGAATATGGCCTCTGCACGTCTCTCGGACAGATAGCGGTTGAATCGCACCGATCCTTCGGGCGAAGCACCGCCCGTGACCCTCACTTCTTTAAGACTCCTGTGCGTGCTGTCGGCCTCAAGGTGGCTGAAAATGCTGTCCAAAGCGGCACCGTTGCCTCCGAATCCGGGGTCGAGCTCCACGTGAGACTGACGGAAATGTACAGTCACGGAGTCGCGTGCGCCGCCATAACAGGCCACCGCAAAGCCTGTTAAAACATATAATAGAAGAATTCCAAATTGTTTCATCTTTTCAGGAGAGAGGATTAGACGTGATGAATCATCGGTTGGCGACAACTCGTTTCATATAAATCAAACCACCGAACACCCCTAAAAGTTCTCTACTGTGTCCGGATTAATATAATAACCAAGCAGGAATTTTGAAGAGACGCTAACAGCTATTTAATCGGATCAGCGCAATATAGACGTCGGCCACAGCGCGAGCAGTGATCGCCACGCCAAACGCTGTCGAATTCTTCTGTGGCAGCCTCTATCAGGGCAGGTTCATCGGTCAGTATCCCGGCTTCGAAGTTACGGCGCGAGCTCCCCTTCATCCCTATACCCGCGCCGGTCAGGTTGGCGGAGCCGATGTAAACTGTCTCGAAATCGAATACGAGCATCTTAAAATGTACGCGCGGGCATAACATACGCTCCAGACCCGTTTTTAGAACCGGATAACGATCAAAATCCTCACGGAAAGCCGGCCCCGGCTCCTTAGCGTGTATAAGCCGAATCTCAACGCCTCGCTTTAGCAACTTGGCCAGCACGGCCAGAAACGGCTCCGTCGAACTCCCCGCCTTGACATAAAGATCCTTGATGTCAGCAGTACCGATCCAGAGGGAGCTCCTCACCGAAGCCACCCTCGCCACCACCTTCTCATAATGCTCCATTCCGGAAATAAACTCAACAGCCATATCAACCGCAAAATTACAAAAAATTCCGAGAAATCCATTTCACAATTCGTCAAGAAGATTTTACAATAGACATTGTTGTCCGTTCCTGAAAAAGGTTGACTCGGTTTTGTATGTTAACTGATTTAAGTTTACTGTATCTCTGAAGGAGGTTGACTAACCCTGCTGCAGTCGGGAATGGATCAGCCCTTCAAATGAATTAAGACATACAAAAAACCGCGACTATAAATTTCCTTGGTACAAATTTTTGCGATTATAACCACGATTTTTTACAAAAAACTGAGTTTAGGGCTCCATTATCGTACACTCCGAGGTGTGGCATCTCTGTGGCTCGACCCCAGAACCCCAACATTAAAAGTGTAATTTATCCCAACTTCTAATGTATGTGGAAATTCTCACTTAAAACAGATAGATACAAGCATTTAGATACAGCTTAACTTGTTGTTATGCTTGGTTTGTCATTCTTTGGTTTAACTCGTGGTTTAACTTGTAGTCTTTCCAAGAGAGGGTTAATATTTATTCTCTTTTTATTTTCCCGAAAGTAAGTAATTATAATTAGACTTAATTAAGCCCTTAAGTTTACTATATGGTACAAGGGCGTGAATATAGTTTTCAGCATAGCATATATCCATATTTGGGCTACTATAATCAAAAGAAAATACTATACCTTCTGTTGTGATAGCTGCATTATTTGCGACTGAAATATCCCATCCTAAGAACTCTGTTCTCCATTTGTTCATATCAATCTCTGAATTATTCTTCCACCAGTTTTCCTTCCTAAACTCAATTATAGCGTCTGCAACAAGTTCCTTTAGTATTCTGTCATCAGGATTTATAAAGATGTCCTCTACAAAGAAATCATCATCATTTTGTAGTGTTGTAATGAAATAATTTTCACAATCTCCGTGAGGACTATATTCTTGACTTTTTTCTTTACAGTACGATGATATGTGCATAGTTATAAGATTATATTGATTAAATATGATAGTGTGGTAATAATAGCCGCCAACAGATTTTTGTCTCGAGTCATCCAAGTAGAATATATGTGAAAATGTTTGATCAAAGACCTTATTGAGTGAGTCAGTATTGATTGATATATTTAGGAAATCTTCTTTAATATGGAATATGGTATCATGATTAGTTAAATAGATTCGTTCATATGTAGTAATCAGTTTTCTTTTATTATCTGTAGTTTGAAATTCATTGTAAGATACATTAGTAATTGTATCTCGTATTGCAGTATTATCCTTATTTAGTACGTTAATATTTCTTGCTTTGTATTTGTCAGGCCAATCTATTGTTCTTGATGCGATGATTGAATTTCCGAACACAATAGTTATGAAGATTATAGAGCAGTAGATAGAACATTCAAGCCATTTCTGATATTTGTTTGAACCAATAAAGTGAATGGAAAATATGAGCATAATAATTCCAATAAGAGCAATTATTACAGAATCCCAACTATCTAAAGGACAATAATAAACACTTGATACACATTCTCCCATTTTAACATAGTGACTATTCAAAATGAATACTATAATCATGAGGTATATAAGTAGCATACAACACTTTAATATATAGTAGGTAGTTCTATTCATGCTTTTTAAACGGGTTAATATAATAGCTACATTGCATTACTTTCAGCCATTTCCTAAGTAGAATATTATGGATTGAGATATTACTCATCAATACAGTATCATTTGATTTTATCAAGAGAGTTCTCCAGTGATCCGCCTTGGGCGCGACCCCAGGACCTCCACATTAAAAAAAGTGTTATATTCTATCACACCTAATAGATGAAGGTGAGTTCACATATCCCATAGAAATATAAGTAGTTAGATATGATAATACTTATCTTTCAACTTAGTTTACTCTCATGTAGTTTACACTGTGGTTTACATTTGTTGCCTCGGTGGGTTAATATTCAAGAAGTTTAGAATGGAGATTCTTCTCCATTAGATTCGTGTTCTATTCCGTGAGGTTTATTGTATATTTCTTCTATCGTCTCCTTATCTATTTCAAATTCCTTGAAATATGGAACCATAGGAGAAGAAATGTGTTGAAAGGCTTTATGTAATGCAATATCAGATGAAGTCAATCTGATTGAAGCTTTAGATACCGCTGTAGGTGTTTCTTCTGTTAGAATAGGAATAATAGTATCCATATATTCACATGTTTGAGTGAAAATTTCTTGATTACATCCATTTAACCTTATTTCAATTCCTATTGGTTCTTTCAATTCATCGTATATTCTGACCCCATTCTTATATTTAGACTCAATTTGGACTATGATGTTCTCTGTGGCTTGGTAGATAGAGTTACAGATTTCTCTTTCGTTACACATATCACAATGAACATTTATATCACATTCTAATGTGTCTATTCCTTGTGAAATGATACACTTGGAGGCTTTCTCCCATAAAGGGTGTAATATTAGGTACAAAGAGAAGAATCCTGATGATTCTATGATACGGAATCTGATTCCAATTTCATACTTATAATCATTAAAACAATATTCTAACTTAACTCCCATATTGATATGAGGAAAGGAAGAAGTATCATATACCGTAAAATTATTTGCTATAATACGATGCCATCTGCTTTTTGTAGCTTCTTCTTGTAGAAGCAAAGAAAGGATTTTTAAATAGTCAAAGAAATCATCTGTTGTTGGACTATCTATTTCATCAATTATGTGTAGATATATGGTATTGTTTTCCATATTGTCAAGTAATTTGTATGTGCTTTTCATCTTCTATATAAATAAATGAAACACATACTATTTATGTAGGTTATCTGAAGATTGTTGAAATCTATAATCCATTTGTTCTTGGTCAGGAAATCGATTCCGAGAATGCCATGAAGTTGAAACCCATTTTGATCTTGAAGATACTGTATTGCTTCATCTGCTTGGACTATAGAAAAAATGGTGTCAGACGGCTGGTCTCCAAAGGTAATCATTGCTTTTACCTCTTTATATACAACCATCTTTCCTTCAATACCAAAAGTGTTCCTTTCAGTTTCAAGTTCTTTGAAATAATTCGGCAGCCCCTCATGGACAAAAGAAAAGATCGCATTATGACTTGCATCTGTATCAACAAGGAAGTTTAAGTGAGGCTTTGTAGATGTAACAATGATAGGTAAACCCACACATTGAATGCTATTTGATATTGATATAAAATAATAATTTGAATAAACGATGTTAAGGTCTAAACTCATGAGTGCCATCTATAATATTTGGACCGAATATTAAGGCAACTAATATTATTATGAAGAGAATGATGAATACAACGCTATTGGGCTTGTCCTTATTATCACTTAGTTTAGATGATAAATACCCAGATATAAGAAATACTCCTGCGAGTACTAAAGGAATGCCTATTATTAAGGTAAATATGACTGTTACTGCGTCCATTGTCAATATTAACTTACTTATAAGTGTAATAAATATCCAAAAGTCTCATCTCAACATAACTACGAGAGCAGTTTTCTTTTAGTGCATCAAAAACCATCTTGACAGAAACTTCCTCACTTGGATAACAATTATATTCAAGAATGTCATTTAATTCAGACAACCTACGAAATCTTCTGTCTCCCTTTCCGATATATTCAAGATAGTCTTTACCGTTATATTCTACTAAACGAATCTCAGATACTTTCCAATAAGATGAAATTACCATGAACATTGATAAATGTGTGAAGCTACGACCTGTATATAGTTCATGATATAGAATATTGAAAGAAAAGTTTACAGATGCTTTTCTTATTGATTCCTCACCATACTTGTTAAATATTATCTCGTATTCTGTCATGTTGCCTTTTATTATGGCACAAATAAGAGGCATAGGCTACCTTGTTTAGCTTTCAAGGCATCGCCAGACGCCTATACTTACAAACAAGAGAAGTCTTCGCCTCATGGCGCAAGCATCTACTTATAACATCGTAGGTATCTTCAAGAGATTTGGCGATTTCAGAAAGCTACTTGTAAGAAGCAAATACTTCTTTAATATGTCTTGTTAAACTTTTATTCCATTCGCTGTTAAGATTTGATTAACGAGTACAAAATTAATAAATTTCCCTCATATAATCAATACTCTACAGAGAAAATAAATGATTTCGTAAGGCATATCACACGGGGCATATCACACGGCTCTTTCATTTAAGATTGGCACGCATATTCAAAGATTGTGCTATTTTATAGTGGGAAGTATGTAGTCCTTAGATAAGGCTAATTATTTGATTATAAGAAAAATAAGCACCATAAAAATTTGGTTAAGTGGAGAATTATTCGTAACTTAATAAGTTAAAATCAAACAGTTATGAATAAAACGAAACCACTTAACCAAGTCCGTTCGATTGAGGGTGAAATGATCAATCTCATCACAAAGGTACAAAATAAATTATTGCTGTCCGATAAAAATTTTTGAGCGGATAAAAAAATTAGGGTCGATTCCATTTGCAGGATTCGACCCTTTTAGTTTAGTTTGTGTTCGCCAAAACATATCTAAACTATGCGCAAAAATAGTCATTTTATCGGACAGCCGCTCTATGGTCAGGTGATAAAATTACTTGACAAGTCAAAAATTGGCTCATTCTTTTTGAAGTCCCAATGAGTAGGGTGGATTGAGATACCAAGACTTTGGTACTTCTTCTTTCCATCCTTACAGACACGTACCATTAAAGGATGTTTGCCGTCACTTAAAGTCTTTGACTTATAGCACAGCACTTTAACTGTTTCACTCATGAAAGTTTTGGTTTAACTCTCGGTTTAACTTTCAAGGTAAAACCACAGGTTTTTACAAAGAAAAAGCAGTCAGATATTCATCTAACTGCTTGATTTCCAGTGATCCGCCTGGGATTGTATATTTTACACTCAACTGAGTTGATTATCATTGTTTTATCATTTGTGTCCTATTATATGTCCACGAATTGCACACGGCATGATTTCATTGTTTCGCTATGATTTGCCATGTGGTTACGACCAAGACCTCTGTTTCGGAAGGCGATAGGGATACCCCTTTCACACTGCAAAGATAGTCATTTTTATTGGTTCTGACACCATTTCCCGTGTTAAAAATAGTAATTTCTGTCGTAGGTCATAGGTTTAAGTGGTTTGTTAGACTGATTTTAATTTTCTATTTGGCGCATTTGTTTCTATATTTAGAATTAAAATCGCACATCCTTTGATTTTGATTTTGGGGAACGGTAAAAATTCACTATATTTGCATGGTTAAATTTCAACGGATATGATACAAGAGCTGAAAATACGAAATTTCAAGTCGTTTCGTGATGAAGTGGAACTGAGTTTTGAGCCGTCGGAAGATGACCGCTATAATAGCGTGGTCGTAATGCCCGACGGGGTTAAACTGTTACGCTTTGCCGTCGTATTGGGCGCAAATGCAAGCGGCAAGTCAAATCTACTTGATGCCGTTGAGTTCCTGCGTCGTTTCTGGAATACCCTTCCTTCTACAAATGATGACGGTACGGACGTGCAGCCATTCCTGTTAAAGGAAGATGCACTTTCTTTCGACACCGAATTTGAATTGAAATTCTATGCCGACGGTCTCCGCTATTGGTATAAGCTCAAGGTCAATCCTGAAAAGGTTTGCCACGAGTCGCTCTTTGTGTATCTTTCCAATCGCCCGACAAAAGTGTTCTGCCGTGAGGATGTCAAAGGTGTATCTAAATTGAATTTCAATCCGGCTGTTGTAAAACTTTCGCAGGCAGAAGTTGACGTCATGACGATGAACTGTCTCCGCAATATGTCTTTACTGGCTACATTGAAGAAAGTAAATGTATCGGTTGCATATCTTGACAATATGCGCCGATGGATTGACAACCGTATTCTGCCATTGCAAAGTGGTTCACTCTCGACGCTTTCAAATGATGCGAAGAAGCACATTGCTGACAGCGAAGATTTCCGTGAGTACCTTCTGCAATTCGCAAAGGAAGCCGACTTCAATATTTCTGACATTAAAATCCAGAAGATGGCGGCTCTCTTTGGACATAAGGTTGAGAACGCCGAGGGAACGCAGGATTATGTTCTCCCGGAGGCTTGCCAGAGTACCGGCACCAAGCGAATGGTCGAACTGGAATCTATGATATATGAACAACTGAATCGTCAGGCATTCCTATGTATTGATGAGATTGAGGCTTCGATGCACCCCAACTTAATGGAGTATATTCTCTCAAAGTTTGTCAATACTCCCGAAAATCAGTCGCAGCTACTTGTATCTACCCACTATGATCCAATCCTGAAAGATATTGATGACATTTTTGGAAAGGATTCAGTGTGGTTTACGGAGAAAGGCAAAGACGGCAGTTCCCAATTATTCTCTCTCGTTGATTTCAAGGGACTGAATAAACTCTCATCCATCCATCGCGCATATATGAACGGTCGTTTCGGCGCACTTCCCAACGTATTGTAATTATGGCAAGAAGAATCAAAGAGCGTAAGCTCAAAAATCCCGCGATTACAATCATAGGCGAGGGCGCAACCGAGCGTTTCTATTTCACGCATTTGAAACGTCTAAATGGTTACAACTATGTCTGCAAGCCACGAAACTTTGCCGAGCAGAATATTGATGATATTCAGCGTCAGGTCGAGCGAGTGCTTGCTGATGACGGTATTGCCGTATGTGTATTTGATGTGGACGTAACGCGCATACACCAAGCAGACAAAGCCAAATTTGATGCGATGCGCCAGCGTTATGCCAATAACCCCTCAGTAATCATCTGCGAAAGTATGCCATCTATCGAGTTCTGGTTTTTACTCCATTACCTCAACACAAACCGCTACTTCACAACGTCTGATGATGTAATAGCCGCCCTGCATCGTTATCTTCCCAACTTCAGCAAGCAGCAATCATATCTTTCAATAGAAAACTGGGTTGCTACCCTCTTGGCCGACAATAAACTGACAATAGCCATAAATAACGCAACCGCCATAGGCGAAGAAGGCGAATCATACTCCAACCTCCACAAACTATTCGCATTACTCAATC
>CAMWNG010000059.1 GCA_947175575.1 uncultured Bacteroidales bacterium
ACCTTTGCATCAGTTTTTCATGGTATTAGATTTAAGGTAAGAAGATTATTCGTCGTGATGACGGGTAATTTTTTTTGTACCTGTATCCAACCGGATTTCCAAGCAGTCTGATTGATGCGCGTTGCACGATATAACGGGCCGGGTATTTCAATTCAAATTATTTTATGTAACTTTGTAGTCCCGAATTGAATTTCGGGTTGTATTAATGTCATGAGCAAGCTAATAGATGAAAACGAGCCTAAGGTCACGGCTTTGGGACATATAGAGATAAATACGGAAAATCATAATATACCGGTTTTGCCGGATGACCTTCCTGTGCTTCCTACACGGAATCTTGTGTTGTTTCCGGGAGTGACCATTCCCGTGAGCATCACCCGCGAGTCTGCACTCAAACTCGTTCGTCAGGCCGCGGATATGTGTGTCCCTGTAGGAATTGTAGCGCAGCGCACCCCGCATATCGAGGAGCCCGGACTCATCGACCTGTGCGAATACGGAGTTGTGGCCGACGTTTTTAAGGTCATATCCCTCGGCGAGGATCATTATACGGCGATCGTTCGCGGGCGTGACCGTTTCAGGATAGCCGGCCGAGGAAAGGGCGAGATTATCCGTGATACCATATCGGTAAAAGCAGAACTCCTTTCCGACGAACCTTTCGCCGATTACGAGAATTTCAAAACCGTGCTCGACGAAATTGTGGCTCTCGGTAACGAGCTTGACAAACAGCCCGAATCGCAGGCGCAAAGGACTGAACAGCTCTCTCATCTGTCAAATCTTGCCGATAAGCTCAATTTTCTTGCTACCACAGTTCCTGCGGACGTCGACAAGAAACAGGAGATGCTGGCAGAAGGACGTCTTGACGAGCGTGCGGTGATGCTGCTGCGCGTATTGCTCAAAGCTAAAGAAGAGATGTCTCTGCTCCAAAGCATTTACGAGCGCGCTCGCACGCGCATGACAGAAAATCAGAAAAATGCCTTCCTGCAGTCGCAGATGGATTCCATCCGCGAGGAACTCTACGGAGAGGACGATCCCGACAGCGATTTCATGGAGCTTACGGACCTTGCCGACAAATCCGGCATGCCGGCCAAGGTGCGCGAGATATTCGACCATGAGGTCGGCAAACTTCGCCGTTTAAATATCACTACTCCTGACTATCAGGTGCAGTATTCCTATCTGTCAACACTCGTAAGGCTGCCGTGGCGTCCGTATATCACCGGCAAAAAATTAACCGTCGCGCGTGCACGGCAGGTTCTCGATGCTGACCATTACGGCCTTGAGAAGGTGAAACAACGTGTGCTCGAGCAGATAGCCGTGGTGCTCAACAGCGACAAGGCCAAAGCTCCCATTCTGTGCCTTGTGGGACCTCCGGGTGTAGGCAAGACGTCTTTGGGACATTCCATCGCCGAGGCTCTGGGACGCAAATATGTGCGTGTGTCGCTCGGTGGCGTGCATGACGAAAGCGAGATACGCGGACATCGCCGCACGTATATCGGAGCGATGCCCGGTCGCATAATCAAGGCCCTTAAAGAAGCAGGCTGCAATAATCCCGTGATTCTGCTCGACGAGGTTGACAAACTCTCCGGAGACCATCGCGGCGACCCTGCGGCTGCCCTGCTCGAGGTGCTTGACCCGGAACAGAATTCCACCTTCCACGATAATTATATTGATGCCGACTACGACCTGTCCGGAGTGCTTTTCATCGCCACGGCCAATACGCTGTCGACAATTCCCGCTCCATTGCTTGACCGCATGGAGGTCATAGACCTGAGCGGGTATCTTCTCGAGGAAAAAGTACAGATAGCCACTCAGCATCTTATCCCGAAAGTTAGCAAGGAAAACGGCCTGGAGCGCAAGTCGGAGAGAATTCATTTCGCCGAAGGAGGACTTGAGGCTCTTATCGAGCGTTATACCGCCGAGAGCGGAGTGCGTCAGCTTGAAAAACAGCTTGCGTCGCTCACCCGCAAAAAGATACTGGCACGTATGTCAGGCAAGCGTTTTCCCTCGCGTATTTCCCCTGATAATCTCAAGGAGCTTCTCGGTCTGCCCAAGCATAATCATGACAAGGCGGACACGTCGGATATTCCCGGTGTTGTAACCGGACTCGCGTGGACAAGTGTAGGGGGTGAGATTCTGCTCGCTGAAGCGGCTCTTTCACCCGGAAAAGGCGAAAGGCAGACCATCACCGGCAATCTCGGCGATGTAATGAAGGAGTCGGCGACGATAGCACATCAGTGGGTCAAGAGTCATGCGGCTCAGTTGGGAATAGAGCCTGATAAGTTCGCGACCAACGACCTGCATATTCATTTCCCCGAGGGTGCTATTCCCAAGGACGGTCCGTCGGCAGGCATAACCATCGCGACGGCTATTGCTTCAGTCTATATGGGACGTCCCGTGCGGAAGAACCTTGCCATGACGGGCGAGATAACTCTGCGAGGAAAGGTTTTGCCTGTAGGAGGCATCAAGGAAAAGATTCTCGCCGCCAAACGCGCCGGAGTCACCGATATCATACTCTCGAAAAGCAACAAGGCCGATATCGAGGATATCGACCCTGTGTATCTGAAGGGCGTGGATTTCCACTATGTTGATACGGTGAGCGAGGTTATCGACTTCGCGCTGAATTATTGAGCGTATATAGGAAGGATGCGTGTGAGATAGTCGCGCGCTTCGCCCCAAGGAGTGTAGATGGCGTTTGAGTTGGGTTGCAGAGGCATAGGCTTCTCATTTACGTCGACACGTACATAATAGCGTCCGGTAGCGCTCTTGAACAGAATCATCTGGAGATTCGCCGCCATCGGCACCACTTCGAAATCGCGCCAGTGGAGACCGACAGTGTCGAAATAGTTGGTCATATAGTAACATCCGCGGAGGCGCATCAGCGACAGCAGGGGCATAAGGGTCTCGGCATGTCCGAAGCGCAGATTCGCCACGGCGGGATTCGTGCCGTTGATAAAACCCTCAGTAGTTGAAATCAGATCCTGAACGAGCTGCGATGCTATGTCGGCCGGTACGCTCGACACAGTGGTGGCCGTGCGTTGCAGATACTGGCGGAGATTGAAACAGCTCCAGAGCGCGTTGTATTCTTCCTTATTGAAAAATCTCGAGGCCGCGGGGTCGACACTCATGGCGCGGCATCCGGCAACGACGTAATATTCCGTGAGGGCGAGGTCGCGTTCGGCATCCTCATTGTCGAACGGATACCTCTCGCCAAGGGCTCTGCGGATAGGTGCAGTAGGACAGGTTTGGTCGAAATATTCCTTATATGGAGGTAGCCACAATTCTTCTGCCCTGAATTCTTTATAATCGGCGTCGGTGTCAAACGGGCGCATAAGATATGAATTGCTTCGTCCGGTGTTAGTAACGAACTGGATGCGGTTGTCCATACGGTCGAGTTGGTGCACGAAGCTGAACATACTCATCATCGAGCGTGGCGAGTAGGATGACAAGGCCGACACTGTGGCTCCGTTTCCGAATACTTCTCCGAAATTGTAGAACATTCGTGTGGCTATTGCGCGCTGTTCGGCCATCCCGAGGCTGTCGAGCGCTCCCCACTGGTTGTTGCTCAGTTCGATGATGCGGTTGTTAAGAGCCATGAGCTGACGGCCAACGGCTGTGATCGTACCCAGCGAGTCGGCTTTCTGAAGAGCTGCGCGAAGCTTGAGACAGTTGGATGCCGAGGCAGGATAACGTGCGCCGTGGCGCCCGACGTGGTTGATGTACACAGGTGTGAGCGAATCGGGAAACACAGCCGGATTTATATCCATGGGGTAGGGAGTCAGCGAGCCTTCGCATTCGTACATGGAATAGTCCGTGGACATCGGATTTGCCGCCGAGCCGGTCAGGGCAGCCATGCATATGCCGAGGACTGATATGATAAATTTGCGCATATCGTGGTTTTTTCTTAACTTTGACAAAAGTACAAAAAAAAATTGATATCGCAGCGTTGCGGTGATTTTTGTACTGAGAAACAGATATGACGGACGATATACAGGAAAAAATTCAGCGAATCACAGAAGAAATAGCGTCGAAACCGTCGGCCGACGGATATTATCGGCGTGGTAAACTTTACTGGAGAGTCGGTGACAGGCAGCATGCCATAACCGATTTCAATCAGGCTGTGCAGATGGATGCGGATTCGCCGGCTGCCATTTATCTTAACATGACGCGCGACGTAATGGATTTTTATAATACGGATTTATATAATCCCTGAAAAAATCGCGCCGTCAGCTGTCGAGTTCCTCCATCAGTCGTATGATCTGGTCGGGCACAGGTGGTTCGGCCGGAGTTATCTTAGGCATATTCCATGCCCGTTCGATGCCCTCGGCGATTGATTCGGGTGTGATCTCCGGCACGATGACGGCATTCTCGACCGTCGACAACTGCTCGCGCGCTCCCATAAAATCCGTGGCGACGATTGGCACCCCGAACAGTTTGGCCTCGCCCACGGTGAGACAGAATCCTTCGAACCTTGATGGCTGGACATAGATGTCAGCGTGTTTCATGTAAGGATAAGGATTGATTTTGCTCCCTGCAAAAGTCACCACATCTGCGACTCCGGTAGTAGCTGCCATAGCGCGCCAGTTTTCAAGCTCGCAGCCGTCGCCCACCATCGTCCAATGGAAGTCATAACCTTTCGCGCGGAGAATAGCCGCCGCTTTTATGGCTAAATCCTGTGCTTTCTGATGTCTGATGCGTCCTACGGTAACAATCTGCCGTACGCCGTCCTTATGGATGAACGGATCGAATTCTGAGGCAGATTTACGGATTTCGTCAGCATCGATAAGATTAACCATCGTTTCAGATCTGTCAGACAGCGACGGCACCTTTCTCCTGAACGATTCGAGGGCCGAATCAGACACCACGAATATCCGTGCGAAATCTTTGCAGGCCTCTGCAGAAGTTTTGGGATTGATGAAAAAACGGTCTACGTCGAAATGTATCCATCCGAGTTTTTTTCGTGCTTTCACCACTCGCCCTACGTAATAGTCAAGGAGCTGCGACGGTCCTTGAAAGGCTATGGCAACGTCAAATTCAGGCATATCGTCCGTATGGGCGTTTACATAGTGGGAATACAGTGGTATCAATGTTCCGCGGACTTTGGAAACCAGTCGCAGCCAGGGAATCATGAAAAGCGAACCGAGACGCGAGGGCTTGAGCATCTCGCGGACAATGCCGGTGTCAATGCGCCAACGCCATTGGTTGCGATGGAGCGAATTTATCTCTACGACACGCACATGAGGAGGGATGAACTGTAAGAAGTCGCCCGTGCGGTTCACAACTCCCACAGTCAGGTCATATTTATCCTCGGGAAGATGGTTCAAGGTCGTGAGCAGACATTTTTCAACGCCTCCCACATTCAAACTGTCGACTACAAAAAGAACCGATTTTTTCATAGATGCCGTTTTGACGGCTACAAAGATAACGATTATTTTGTAACTATAGCCTATTCGGGATTATTTTATGATATATAGATACAAAAAAATCCGCCCGGAGCATCTCCGGACGGATTATTTGTGCAAGGGATTATCAGCGGACAATCACCTTGGAAGCGTGACCGCCCTGAACGCGTACGTACACGCCGGGAAGCATGCGGGAAGCTTCGACAGCACGGCCGTTGAGATCGAAATATGTGGCTGTAGCGTCGTTGGAATCGACGGCCACATCATTCACACCTGCGGGAACCACACCGGTGGTGAAGCGTGAGATCTTGCCGTCGCGGAAAGCGAGCATGATCATTTCGCCGCCGGTCACTTCACCTGCTTCGTTGGTCAGAGCCACGGGATAGCCGGTTGTAAGAATCTTTTCGGATGCGCCGGGAAGTTCGACTTTGCCGATTTCTACGGCTTTGGCTTCACTGAGACCCTTAGAGATGTCGTAGAGGCTAACCGTGATGTTGTCCTGGGCGGGAGCCGCGAAAGTCATCATGGCATGATCGGCAAATTTGAAGAAGCCTGCACCGAGGGTGGCTTTACCCATTGAGGCGGGCGATTCGTTGAGAGCAGGCTGGCCGGTGGTATGTTCGATGTTAAATTCCAGCATTCCGTATTTTGTGCCGTCGTTAAGCGCGAAGAACTGGTTGCGGTCGAGCGGTGAAACGACGAAGCGATAGCCGGCACCCAGTTCAGGAGCATAGAATTTGTCGGGGCGTACGGCTTTGGTCGATTCGATTTTACCGTCTGCGATTTCGAGGAATGTATTGCGGATGGCTCCCTTTGAACCCTTGGCATATTCGTTGGAGTAAACGAGTTTACCCTCGGCTACTGTACCGGAGTAGAGGATTGTCTCGCCTGAATATGAACGGTACCAGTCGCCGGGATCTTCAGAAGTCACGAAAATCGAAGGTTTGCCGGTGGGTACGCCGTTGGCGTCGTTCTCCCAGCAATAGATTTCCAGAACACCTTTGACTTCGCCGTCCTCGATGTATTTCTCGTTGAGCTGGGTGAGTTCCTTGGCAGATGCGAGGAGCACACCGTCTGCTGTAACGGCGATATCGGAGAGGTTGAGTTCGGTGCCGCGTGTGCCGTCGGTGTCGACAACAGCGAGAGTTTCACCGTTGAGGTCATCGTAGACCACAATCTTGTGATTGTTATCCGCGTCTTTAGCCAGGATGTAAGTCTTACCTTTCATCCAGATCATGCGCAGGGGAGTGAGTCCGTTAAGAGCAGCTACAGGACGGTCGAGGTAATGGGTCTTGGCCTCGTATGCCTCGGCCAGCTGAGGAACGACGTCCTTGCTTACGGGATTCGGGTAATTCAGCTCCTCGCCCGGACGGCCGTTGTACCAGATATGGGTCAGATAGCATTTGGGATAGGTGGTCTTGCCGGCTTCGACAACCACTTCTACGGGTTTCTCCTCAGCATACATTTCGTTTTCGAATGTAATCTGATAGGTGCCGGGTTCGAGGCCCATGAAAACGAATGCACCGTTGTAGAAGTTATCTGTGACATATTCTGCCACTTTCTGACCGTCTTTGTGAAGGAATACCTTTGTCTCGTTCAGAGGCATGAGCACGTCATCTGTGCCGGTTATGCCGGTCCAGAGGCTATGAGAGAAACGTGTGTGGGCGTCGCGGACGATACCGTAAATCTCACCTGTAGCGTCGCGTTCCTCGAGTTCGAAGTATTCTGCCACACCGCGGGCATACTGGTAGCCCTCGATCATATCCACGTCCCAGTTCATGGCGCGGTGAGCGGAGGGTGTATGTGTGTGGAAGTAACCTTCTACAAGATAGCCTGGAACACCATGTTTGAGGACGCCCAGATAGCCGTAATAGCCGAGCGCGCCGGTGCTGCCTTTGCCGCCGCCCATGAAGTCGATATCACCGTTGATGTAAACGCTTGATACAGACCATTGTGCGTGTTCGTTGGCGAAGGAGTAGGTGTGCGTGGCACGGATCATGTCAGTGGATTCCGGGATTGCGGGACCACCTTTGCCTTCGTTGCGTCCGCGATACATGAACAGATGATAGTTCACTGAGTTGGAGCTGGCCGCGTTCGAGTGGATAGAGATGAACATATCGAACTCGTTATATTCAACTTCGGCACAGATTTCAGGCAGATTACGGTTGTAGTAATATGCGTCTTCGGGCAGATTGTTAGTCTGGTTTGAAGTAAGATTCTGCTCGTGATACGGACCGTTTTTAACGCGGGACATAACGAGGTTCTGGCTCAGATCCTTGGCTGCGCCGATTTCCCAGTCTTTACCGGTCTGGTTAAGGGTGCGGTCGAAGGGGAAGCCCATCTCGATGAGTTTCTCAAGCACACCGAAGCCTTTGATCAGGTCTGTGTTTGATTCGAAGAAGCTGGTTGTGTCGGTGCCTTCCGATTTGTAGGGATCCTTGCCGACCATCTGCATCGGACGGTCGTTCGCTGTCCAGGAGCCGTGTCCGGGATTTATGTATATGCGAAGATCTTCGGGGCTTGCGGCGTAAGTGGCGGAGGCTGCGGTCATCATAACCAGCGCCGGGGCAATAAATTTCAGTTTCATGGCTCAGACGGGTTATTTGAGGGTGAGTACATAAAGTTTGCCGTCGGCAGTGCCGAAAGTCACAGTCTTGCCGTCGGTGCTCACGCTGGGCGACATACCCAGAAGCGAAGCGTCGGTAAGTGTCTGGATGGTGCCGTTCATATCGGCTGCCACGATTGATGAGGCTGTTACGGTGAGACCGTTGTCGTATTCCTGGCTTCCCAGCACGACTTTGTCGTTCATCCAAACGGGTGCATGTACAAAACCGAGTGAACGAGCGTTGGAGCCGTCGAGGTCGCATACAAAGCAGCCGTCGCCTGACTTATAATATACGATTTTGGTACCGTCGGGGCTGAGTGATGGCCACAGATAGCTGCCACGACCCTGCGGGTCGATGAATTTCGTGTTGCCGTCGGGAGTGGTCACTTCCAGATGACCCTTGTTGATGCCCACGACAGCGCGGGGAGCTTCTTTTACTCCGTTAAGACTGACCGTGCGTGCAATAGCGCTTTCGCCGGCTATGGTGAGGTTGCCTTTGGGACTTACGGTGTAATTGGCTGCGTGGCGTGCGGGTTTGGCAAGCTGATGTTCTACACCTGTGGCGAGATCTACAGATTCAACCGAGTGATAACGCAGACGGTGATCGCCGGTTACGGACCGCTTGAACACTACAGAACGGCTGTCGGGCGAGAATTTAAGCTCGAGAGCCGAACCGTTCGATGTTACCACGCTTGTTGCGCCGGTCGACAGATTCACTTTGTGCAGGGCGGTCGATGCGATATCGCTGACAATGGCATAAGACCCGTCAGGGCTTACCTTGACAAGATTCACCGACAGCGGTTTAGAAGTCTTGACCTCCTTGAGGCCGGTCACTTCTACAACCTGAGCACTCACACCTGCTGCCAGACTCATGGCGAGCAAACTGAGTAAGGTTTTCTTCATAAGGTTAAGATTTAGGTTATTGAAAGTTGTTTTACAGCGTCAAAGTTAAGAATAAAAATCCAACCTACCAAATAAAAATTCAGACCGTGAATTATGCCGAGCGCCTTAAATCAATGCCGGAAGTTAAAATTCGCGCACAATCCGATGAAAAGTATTATCTTTGCAACAAAACACCGCATTTAGACCTATGCATATGCAACTGATAAAATGTATAATAACCCTCGTGATCGTAGCAATGGGAGTGTGTGCGATCGCGCAGACACAGTCGGCCCGGCGCAAGATATATATTGTGAACGGATTCTTTTTCCATCGCCTTCCTATTGAAAAAGCCAAGGTTACAGAAAAGATAGACCTCACGGCTTCCGGCGGCACGAAAGCAATAGCTGTCGCACCCACAGAAGCATTGACAGATCTCCAGATTCAATCAGCAATCCCCCCAAGCGTGATCCCCGAATCGCACGAACTGTTGCGACTTTACAACTCGTTGTATCCACAGCAATCCGACTCTGCGATCTAAAAAAGTGCATTCAAGTCAAAATAATTGACTGAAAACTTGCCTACGTCAAAAAAAACGCCTACCTTTGCACCATCATTTGGAGTGGTGCTCGAGTGGCTGAAGAGGCACGCCTGGAAAGCGTGTATACCCCAAAAGGGTATCCCGAGTTCGAATCTCGGTCACTCCGCAAGATTTACCTAAGAGAAGGGATGTCGATAATCGACATCCCTTTTTTCCTATAGGTAATGCACAGTGGATGTGTAATATCAATGATTGTATTACAAAGCTACGAGAAAATATACCCTATATTCAAAAAGAATATGGCGTAACCGGATTGTGTCTTTTCGGATCGGTAGCACGTGGCGATAATAGACCGGACAGCGATGTGGACATTCTTGTGGACATGCCCCCGAAAATATTTGCATTAACAGCATTGCATAGATTTCTTGAGAATTTACTTCAGTCTTCAGTTGATTTAATACGAAGACATTCCCATCTTTCTACTCAATTTTTAGATCAAGTATCGCGAGATGGAATCAAAATACTCTGAATCCGGTAAGATAGAACGCATGCTTCTTACGCTCTACTCAGTTTCACGAACAATTGAGAATTTAATTGAATGGAATAAAGATGTCGTATCGGCGGAGAATTATTACAACTCTCCCGGTGGTATGCAACTTTTGGCAGCAAACTGCACTCTGATCACTGCAATAGGCGAGGGAATTAATAGAATCAATCGACTAGACCCCACTTTCCTTAACACCAATTTTCCGGATATTCCATGGATTGACATTATCGGTATGCGCAACCGTATTGCGCACGGATACTTTGAACTTGATGCCGATATAGTTTTAGATACTGTTAAAACCGGCATTCCACCTTTACAGGATTCTATTCAGAAGGCGATAGAATTATGTAAATCAGATCCGTAATATCGGCAAGAGCGGATTTGAACGCGGCGGCAATCACAGAAACTATTGAAATGAAAAAATCGACAACACTCTTAATATATGTAATAATTGGAATTATTTGTGTATTTGCTGTTAATGTAGTTATAAAATCGCCCGGCTATTTCAAAGCTCCCATCCGTGATAGACATGAGCTGTTTCCTGACAGCTTTTTTTCCCTTGTGATGCCGAATCAATCCACATCCCTGATATAGGAATGATCGGTCGCTTTGAGGATTATGGATTCACAAATCTTAAAAAAGTATCATTCTTCTCTCGGTGCTTGAGCAGTTGAATAGTGAAAAAAACGTCGTTTTGAAAAATGCGATGGAATATGCCTGGAATTTAGGCGATGAAGTCAAAACCGATCTTGAGATTCTTAAAGAATCGCCTGCATATCGGCGCGATGCTGTTCAGAAACCTGAATTTGTCTATGCACTGCCCTCAGATTCTCTATTGAGCGTGTCTCGTGAACGGTTCAATCTCGACAGCATTGCCGGCAATGGAGATGATGTAAGTAGAATAAAGAATCTGCTTTATTGGGTTCATAACAATATACCTCATGATGGTGGCAACGGCTTGGCACCGGGAACTAGGAATTTGATAAACACATACGATTGCTCGAAGCGTGACAGTTGCGGTTACAACCGCCGTGCGTTAGCCATTTGCTTGACAGAGGCTTTACTTGCCGAGGGAATTCCCTCACGATATATAACTTGCGAATCAAAAAAGTGGGATATTGATAATGATTGCCATGTTATCTGCGTAGCTTGGAGCGATACTCTCGGTAAATGGATATGGGTTGATCCGACATTTGCTGCCTATGTCACGGATGAAAACGGACTTCTGCTCCATCCGGGCGAGGTGCGTTATCGTCTGCAGAACGATTTGCCGTTGATACTGAACGAAGAGGCCAACTGGAATAATAAATATTTGGAAGAAAAAGAAGAATATCTTGATGAATACATGGCTAAAAACCTGTATATCATGTCGGCCAATACATTAAATCAAGCAGAACCGGAGGGAGAAACGACACATCCCCAATGGATAGTTGTAGCCATTGTTCCGGAGGGTAGCAATTATACAAATGCGCATGTTATTACTACAGATGATGAATGGTTTTGGCAAGAACCTGAGATTACCAGATAATGCATTGACGTATAACATCCGTGACTTGATATGGCACCGCAGCACGTTAGACCGAGGATCCAGAGAAGATACTGATGCGCTCGTGGGGCTTGGATCGATAGCGTACTTGACAAAGTCAAGCGGCTTGGTCTATGATCCTTTGAGCGTTTATCCGAGTGGGTCGAGAAGTCCGATTGTATCGCATTGTAGGCTGCACTCGGCATAGGTTCAAACAAGTTTGACATCTGCACTCGTTGTCACGAACTTTCGGAGGCGAGAAGCTGATAAACGTAACAGAGTCGTTTATCGTCTAATTCGTGCCATCCTTGCGGCACTTGGAAATTGATTGAGCTTGATGCGCATTTGTGCATCAAGCTGAACGGTTGTCTGCATAGAAAAATGGGCCTTAACGCACTGCGAAAGTACGGTAAAGCCCACGATAGGGAAAATACATGGAATTTACTTTTCAGTCCAATTCACTGTATATGTTACCGGATTGGAGATAACTGAATTTGTAAAGCGTGTTTCGGTGTACCTACTAATCCGAGCATTTTCAAATTCATAAGTATACTGTCGGGAAAGATATAAATCAGCGTTATTGTCAAATGATAAAGCTGATTTAACTAAATTGACAGAATTCGACCCAAAAACGCCTTTCATATAAAGGGGCAAATGATGTGAGAATTTTATTACCATAGGGATAATAATTGGATAAGAAACCTTATCCTCTGAATACTCGTATTTGGTTGAAAGATAAGATGTGGTATTACCTTGATAATCTTGATACTCCTTGAGATTCCCATTTTCCCAACTAAGGTAATTCATCCACCTCCAGGCATTATCCCATGCATTATCTTCTATGTCATCGGCTATGCCAAAAACCTCTAAATGCTCAACAGTATTAAGATGATTAGACGGTAGATAGTCAAATGTAAGTCGATATGTCTTTTGACTTTGCGTCGTTCTATCGTCTCTACGTATAATAGCACTAAATGTACCCTCTGAATTAGATGCTCTGGCGTTCTTCAACGTAATTGTTTCTTTTAGTTGAATGGTTTCCTCAAAACTTGTTTGCGGGATGGATCTAAATTCTTCAGAAGTTACTTGTATTGTGTTCTCGTCAGGATAAGAGTAATGTGCCGAATAAGAAGTAGTAGAGTTTGGGCTATTCGATGTGCAGTTCCATGAAATAATCCTCCCATAATCATCATAATGGAAAGTTTGGTTATCAGCATTATCATCCATTGATTGAATAGAGGATGGTTGCATAGAGACAGGATAGTCAGGCTCTTCATTACTTGAGCAAGAGGCAAGAATAAACAAGATGAAGATAAAATGGAGAATGGATAACTTTTTCATTATAATGATTTTGAGTTTATGTTATAACGTAAAAACATCAAGATATTGTCTTGATAAAGTAAAAGCGGCTCCCGAAGTGGGAGGCGCCGTAGGTGGGTTGGATTGTTCAGTCTCTTTCGTGGACGCTGATAGAATGGACGTAGTCGAGGCTATCAATGAATTTTTCGATTACGAGCTAATGAGCGTAGCGGCAGTCGAAAGTGAAGATGTTTGACCAACGGTACGTAGAATCGTCGGTGAAGTGAACGAAAACGTAGAACTTCTCTTGGAAACATCGCGACGTTGCCGATGGCAACCGAGTTGAATTTGAGGTCGGAAAAGAAAAGTCCATAACTTGCTGCGATTTTTAGCGAAGTTATGGACCTTATGACGGTTGCGAAAAGACGCAGTTAGTTTATCATATCTGAAAAATCGTCGATGATACAAATGACGTTTTGGTCAGGACTCAATACTATTTTACCAGTGATGTAATCGCTCATTTTAATGATAACTTGGCTGTTGTCATCATCTTTTATGTATTGGCGAGACAGCATATAAACCAACCACTCATCACTCGGAAGGTTAATTGTATCGTAAAGAGCTTCTCCAAAACCTTGATCTGGGAAATAAAATGCGTTGTCGCATCCAGTGACTTTAAGCTGTGCATAGATGACGCTGCGAAAATCATCAAGTTTTTGCTTATTATCTCGCAAATAAGGTTTCTTGAATATATCTTCAAATGTGAACCATCTGCCATTGAAAGACACATCAAACTCAATATTTTCTATAAAAATATCTAAGTAGAATGTAGCTCGTGGTCTATCGGCTTCTATTCTATAAATCTCATATGGAGGGTCAAACAAATCATCCAAAAAAAATTCCTTGGTGTAATCTCCAATCCATGTAACATCATCTAATGATGTGATAAGAGGATGAATCCGACGTGCATCTTCATTGTTTATCTCAAAAGTATAGCGCCATCCGTTCGGATTTAAATTAAGTTTATTTAGTTCAATCCAATCTAATGTACTTTCGGAGATTATATTTGATTCTTTATCGTAATTATATCTTTTTGTATAACCGACACTCACAATTCCGTCAAGTATTGGAGCAAGCCGCTGGGCTGTCTCGACAGGATTTTGAATAGGTAATGTATGGTGGGTGCCAATGGCTACAATATCCCAGCCCATATTATTATTGTATGAAGTTAATAGTTTTACAAAGATACGCATTTTCAGTGGAATATGCGTAACGAATTGGCTGCAAAAATACTTCAAGGTCATTAACTTTGAAGATGTAGCAGTCGCGGATTTCTTTGCAACGGGAAAGCTCTAAAGCGATGATGCAACACTCGCCGGAGGAAAACAACTTGACGTTGCGCCAACCGCCGTAAAAATTGTATCGCAGAGAGATACAATTTCGAAGTTCGAGAATAGAGCCGTCGGACTTGGCTATGAACCAGTTATACATTTCGCGCACACGCATAACTTTCTCGACCATCTGACTGGGATAACGCCCGCACAGTTCGATTGCGTCAGTATATGACATAAAAAACGGCTTATATACCGTGAAGATGCATAAATAAGTGCGAGTCTATTTACTATCCTCAAATTTTACTATACAAAGGATCGGGAAAGATGAAAAGAATGACATTCCTCCTCATATACCTACCATTCACTTGCTTTCATCTCCTCTGATAAATATCGCGCCCGGCTCCTTGAATTTGATAGGGAGATAGTAGCTAAAACTTTTCTTTAAGTGGGGGACATAGTATTTAACGCGAAATTTGGGTAACGCTTTAACAAGCCTCAGCGCCTCTTGATTGACAGCCTCGTTTTTGCTCGGTCGCCGAAAAATCGTCGGGTCGCTGATTGAGCCATCAGGATGAACGGTAAATTTAACCAATACAAGTTCACTTCCTTTGAATCCTTCGGGAATACGGATATTTTCATCAATCCATTCTTTGAGTTTCCCGTTGCCACCCGGGAATTCACAGCGAGTGTCAAGGTTTACCAAGATTTTTCCCGCTTCTGCTTTTATTTGTGCAAGAGTTTCGGGTGACACTGTCAGAAAGAGGGAGCGATTTCCATATTCATCGTTTTTTACCTCCATCTTTTGAATGGAGTCAGTCGGCATCTTATCAAGGTCAACTCCCGCAATCCATTCGTTGTTGAAATAGTAAAATACTGTTTCGGTGTCACGTTCAGTCAGAGGAAATTGAATTTCACGGACTATGGTGTCGTTCACACAGTAATTCTGTGCACGCGCTACACACGCCAGAACAATAACCAGAGAAATTAAAAATAGCTTCTTCATAATCGTAACTATTCAGCGAATGAGTGAATGATGCATCCAATTCAGTTGACAAGGAAT
>CAMWNG010000060.1 GCA_947175575.1 uncultured Bacteroidales bacterium
ACCTCCCTCTATCCTCTAAAAGTATATTTTCGCTTTTCAGCCGCGCGCCGCAAGGCAGCGCGGTTTTTTTTCATCATATATCATTTGCGAATCATCCGAGCGCACAACACAACAAATCCCCGGCTTCTCGTGTGAAACCGGGGATTGTAGCCCATAGCAGAATCGAACTGCTCTTTCAAGAATGAAAATCTTGCGTCCTAACCGATAGACGAATGGGCCTTGAAACCTCTAAAATTCAAAAATATGAGCGTCAGTCTCAGGCGAGCTTGGCGATGTGGTGAGCCAGCTTGCTCTTGAGGTTGGCGGCTTTGTTTTTCGAGATAGCTTTCTTGGAAGCGAGGCGGTCAAGCATAGCGCTCACGACGGGGAGCTTGGCGAGGGCTTCAGCTTTGTCGGTGAGTTTGCGCAGGTTGCGAACGGCGGTACGGGCGCTCTTGGCGTAGTAGCGGTTGCGCAGGCGACGGCTCTCGGTCTGACGGATACGTTTGAGTGATGACTTATGATTTGCCATGTCAGAAGAATGGTTAATTTTTTCTTGTTTTTCTTTTTAATTTGTAGCCCATAGCAGAATCGAACTGCTCTTTCAAGAATGAAAATCTTGCGTCCTAACCGATAGACGAATGGGCCTTGCGGGCGTTAGCGAGTGCAAAGTTATGAAGTTTTTTTATTCCACACAAATATTTGGGATGTACAGCTTTGCAATTTAAGATATTTTCACATTTGCACGTCTACCTTTTGGTGTATCTTTGTAGCGCAAACCAATATAGAATGTACGAAAACTTAGAATGTATATCGCTGCGGACCGTGCCCTACGATGACTCGCGGTCGATTGCGACGGTATGGACCCGGCAACGGGGCCGGATGTCGCTCATGGTGCCTTCAGGGTCAGGACGCGAGGCCCGGCGGCGACGTGCGCTGATGATGCCGCTGGGCCTTTTCGAGGGATGCGTGGACATCAGACCCGGACGTGAGATTTTCTCAATGCGTGACGTGCGGCCCATATCGGTGCATACAGATATCGCATGCGACCCGGCGAAAGGACTTGTGGCCATGTTTCTCGGCGAAGTGCTTGACCGAGTGCTGAGGACGAGCGTTCACGATCCTCTGCTGTCTGACTACATATTCGGGGCGACAGACATCCTTGAGGCCATAGGATCCGGCCGCGGCACTGCCAATTTCGCGCCGGTATTTCTCTGCAAGCTGATGCGCTTCCTGGGAATCGAACCCGACTGGGGCAGCTATCGGCGGGGCACCGTGTTCGACATGGAGGAGGGGACATTCCGGACTGCAGCCCCGACGGTCAACCGATGGCTGCCGGCCGACGAGGCCGCCGTAGCGCACCTGATCGGTCGCATGGGCTGGAACACTATAGAGCGGATGCCCATGACGCGCGAGACAAGACGTTGTATTCTCAGCCGTCTGCTGGAATATTACAGCATGCACGGATTCAATCTCTCACACCTGAAATCGTTGGAAGTGGCGACAGAAGTTTTCTAAGACCCCGTTCCCCAATATTTGTTAACGCTTGGCCGTGGCAAAGGTAACTTATGCCTCGGACAAGTAAGAATAATGATATGTAAGGATTTCGGGGTGTAGTTGGATTATACAAACCGCAACATAAACATTGCGCATGCTACCATTGCAATCCCTTTTTGAAGTGTGAAGAAATTGTTAGTACACGCTCCTTCATCACAAGGCAAAAATCTCTCGGCGATATGCGTCCTCAGCATTAACAAATATTGGGGAACGGGGTCTGAAAAACGTCAGGAGGCCCCGCGGAGCCTCCTGACGTTTTTCAGAAATAAGGACGAAATCGTTTAGATGGCATCATCCTCCACGGTCTCGAGTGCATCGGCCACGGGAGCGGCCGGAGCCGTATCAGCCGTGGCTGCTTCGAGTTTCTTCATTATCGAGAAGATGAAGGCTGCACTTACCAGACAGATGCCGACCAGAATGAGCCAGAGCACCCATGTGGGGATATTGCCCCAGAGAAGCATGGGAATAGACACGAGATAGTTACCGATAGCTGTGGCAGCGAACCAGCCGCCCATCATGGAGCCTTTCAGATGAGGAGGAGCGACCTTGGACACGAACGAGATGCCCATGGGTGACAGCAGCAGTTCGGCGAATGTCAGCAGCAGATAGGTGCCGATGAGCCAGTTGGGGGAAACCGCGCCGGAGGTGCCGACAATGGCGAACGAGCCGATCATCATGACGGCATAGGCCACGGCGGCCATGATCATACCGTAACCGATCTTGCGGGGAGCCGAGGGCTCTTTTTTCTTCTTGGCAAGATAGCCGAAGATAGCCAGGCTCACAGGGGTGAGGGCCACCACATAGAAGGGGTTGAACTGCTGGTACTGCTGGGGCTGGATGCCTGTGAGGGGATCGGGTGTGGCGGAATAGAAATACCACACGGCCCACGCCACCAGGGCAAGGATAACGACCGAAGCGGCACGCGAGCCCATGCTCTTTGTCTGGAAGAGATTGAAGAGCGCATAGACTCCGACTGCCACTGAAAGGAGAGCCCAGACATTGAAGCCGATACGGGTCCAGCCCCCGGCGTCGGGCGATGTGCATGTCTTGGCGAATTCTGTCAGAGTGGCGCCGTTCTGGTGGAATACCATCCAGAAGAAGATAACCACGGCGAACACAAGGAGCAGCGCCACAACGCGCTGACGTGTCTGCTCGGGGCTCAACGCAGGACCGGCATCGGAAGCCGCAGACTTGGTGCCGACAGCTTTCTTGTCTTTGATGATGTGTGCGTAGGTGCGACGGCCGAGGAAGTAGATGAGGAAGCTGACTACCAATGATCCGCATGCGATTGCGAAAGCGTAGGAATAGCCTGTGGTGAGTGTGGTGATGTAATCCGACGCCCAGGCGCTGAGGTCGGCGCCCACGGCCATGCCGTTTTCGGCAGCCACGCGCACCAGTTCAGCACCGTCGGATGCGCCGTCGAGATAGGTGTTGCAGAGGGCGGGGAGGGTGGACACATACGTGAGACCTTGAGCTTTCATGGCCATGTTGCACATAGCCGTGGCAGCCATGGGCGCGAACATCGAGCCGATGTTGATGGCCATATAGAACAGCGAGAAAGCCGCGTCGCGCTGACCGCTGAAGCGTACATCGTTATAGAGGTCGCCCACCATAACTTGGAGATTTCCCTTGAAGAGACCCGTGCCCACCGCTATGAGAGCCAGCGCGCCGAAGAGCACGATGAGCGAGGATGTGGAACGGATGTCGGTAGGCATGGCCATGACGGCATAGCCGACGAACATCACACCGATGCCCGTGACAACGCACTTGGAGAAGCTCCACTTGTCAGCTACCCAGCCGCCTACGAGGGGCATGAAATAAACTAAGGCGAGGAATCCTGCATAGATCTGACCCGACACGGTGGAATCGAAGCCGAATTTGGCCTGCAGGAAGAGCAGGAAGATGGCGAGCATGGTGTAGTAGCCGAATCGCTCGCCTGTATTGGCCAGCGAAAGGACGTACAGACCCGCCGGTTGGTTCTTGAACATATTGATTGGTTTAGGGGTTAGTATTATTTCTTTTGCGAGAGGGCGAGAGCATAGAGCTTCATTTGCTTGAGCATGGCGAGCAGGCCGTTGGATCGCGTGGGCGAGAGATGCTCGCTCAGGCCGATGTCGTCTATGAAGTGGAGGTCGGCGTCCAGAATTTCCTGCGGCGTGTGGCCGTCAAGCACTCCTATCAGCATCGATATTATTCCTTTGACGATGATGGCGTCGGAGTCGGCCTTGAAACGCACTTTTCCGTCGGAGTCGGTCTCGGCGTCGAGCCACACGCGGCTCTGGCAGCCTTCGATGAGCCGGTCGGGTGTCTTGAGGCTGTTGTCGATGGGCGGAAGTTCGTTGCCCATGTCGATTATCTGGGCGTAACGATCCATCCAGTCGTCGATGTCGGCGAACTGGTCTATTATGTCCTGTTGTTTTTCTTCGATTGTCATGGCTGTTCGGTGTAAATTGTGTTCAGCACCACCCGCCCCACTGTCGACAGTGTGGTCGGGTCGATATTGCCCATATCGTCGGCATGGGTGTGCCATGCGGGATTGAAACCCGTCGAGGTGGCGGAGGATGTGTGTATTATGTCGGTGGTGGGGATTCCGGCTGCGATCAGTGGCAGATGGTCATCGGTTATGGCACCGGATGTCACGGCAGGGAACTTGTCTGCAAGCCCCATGCGCGCGGCTGTGCCCCACACGCGTGCCGTGGCGCGGCGTGCTTCGTTTGCCGAGAAATATTCCTGCATGAAGCGTGCGCCGGGCGCACCCACCATGTCGAGCAGGATTCCGTAGCGCGGAAGGTCGGCCGCGGTGGCATACGGAAGATTTTCTGCGAAATATTTTGCACCGAGACACCATCCGTCGTTACCTGAAGGGTTTGTGACGCCTTGCGGTGCTCCGGAATCCTCGGCATCGGTAAAGAGCACGTCGACCCCTACCGCAGCGGGGTTGGCTGCAAGATTACGCACCACCTCGAGGATCACCCCTACCCCGCTGGCTCCGTCATCGGCACCGGAAATCGGCTCGTTGCGTCGGTCGGGGTCGGGATCTTGGTCGGCCCAGGGGCGCGAGTCGTAATGCGACACGAGCAGCAGACGCACTGGCGCGCCGGGATTCACGCGCGCGAAAATATTACGGACGGGCACCGTCTCTCCGTCCCAACGCACAGCCGTGCCATCGGAAACAGATACGGTGTCGGCGCCCAGACGCTTCAGGGTGGCGGTCAACCAGTCGACACACGCCGCGTGGGCCGCGGAGCCGGGCACGCGGGGGCCGAATTCCACCTGCCGTGCCACGTATGCGTATGCGCTGTCGCCCGAAAAAGTGCCCTGCTCCACAAATTCGTCGACCGGCTGCGAGGCCCGCGAGGCCTGCGCGCCTCCGCATCCGCAGAGTGCCGCGGCAAACGAGATGCAGACAGCTATGCGCGACATGGCTTTAAGAGAGATCGAGCACAACATTGTCGTTGCCTTTATCGTGATACTGCCGGCGGAGCGGATTGCGGTGTGCAGCGTCGTGAGCGGCACGGTTGCGGTAAATGTCGATCGCGGTATAGATGGCACTCCGCATTGAGTCGGGCGATGCCTCGCCGCGTCCGGCGATGTCATAGCCTGTGCCGTGGTCGGGGGAGGTGCGCACGTAGGGAAGTCCGGCGGTGAAGTTGATGCCGTTGTCCATGCTCAGGGCTTTGAACGGTGCCAGTCCCTGATCGTGATACATGGCCAGAATACCGTCAAATTTCACGAACCTGCCTGCGCCGAAGAATCCGTCGGCGGCATAAGGTCCGAACGCCAGAATACCCCTCTGGCGCGCTTCTTCTATGGCCGGAATTATGATTTCCTGCTCCTCGGAGCCGAGCAGGCCGCCGTCGCCGGCGTGGGGGTTGAGCGAGAGGACGGCGATGCGGGGGGTGCGCACGCCGAAGTCACGGCGGAGCGAGGCGTTGAACTCTTCGATGCGCGCCACCACGCCTTCGCGGGTGATGGCTCCGGCTATGTCCTTGACGGGCAGATGGGTGGTCATCAGCGCTACCCGCATACGGTCGTTGCACAGAATCATAAGCGCGTGTGCTCCGGGGTCGGCGAGACGGTCCTGAAGATACTCGGTGTGTCCGGGGAAATGGAATTCGTCGCTCTGCACGTTGTTTTTGTTGATGGGCGCGGTGACGAGCACATCGATCTTGCCGGCGCGGAGGTCTTCTACCGCGCGCTCGAGGGCTGCGAGAGCGGCCTGACCGGCTTCGGCCGACGATTCACCGGGGGCGGAACGCAGGTCTTCAGGCACTACGTTCACGATGTTGTTCTCGCCCTCGCGGGCCTCGGAGGCATCATCGATGCGGTTCAGCACCACATTCTCGATTTCGAGTTGCTTGCGGTAGGCTGAGGCGATCTTCGCCGACCCGTACACTATCGGTGTACAAAGCTCGGCCATGCGTTCGTCCTCGAGGGCCTTGAGGATCACCTCGTAGCCTACTCCGTTTATATCACCGTGGGTGATTCCCACTTTTAATTTATTCATTGTTATCTATGTTCTGATTAAGTGTTTTCATTTTGTTTGCGGGCTTCGCCGGCGAGCATGCCGCAGGCGGCCTCGATGTCTTCGCCGCGCGATGCGCGGATGGTGGCGGTGATGCCCTGTTCGTTGAGACGGTCGCGGAATTCTTCCATCACTTTTTTCGATGAGGGCTGCTCGGACACTCCCGGGATGGCATGGAACCTGATCAGGTTTACACGGGCCGATGTGCCTCGCAGCAGGCGGGCGAGGGCGTCGGCATGCCGGCGGTCGTCGTTCACCCCGCGCCACATTATATATTCTACCGAGAGGCGGCGCTGATGGGCGAAGTCGTAGCCGCGCAGGAGGTCGATCACGCTGCGCAGAGGCCATACTTTTTCGACGGGCATCAGCGAGGCTCGCTGGTCGGGGAAGGGCGAATGTACGCTCACGGCGATGTGCACGCGGGTGGTGTCGAGCAGTTCGCGCAGCCCCTTGAGGTTGCCGATGGTGGAGACGGTTATGCGTTTCGGGCTCCATGCCAGCCCCCACGGTTCGGTGAGAATCTCGATGGCACGGAGTACTTCGGGCAGGTTGTCGGTGGGTTCGCCCATGCCCATGAACACTATGTTGGTGAGGGCTTCGCTCTCGGGCACCGACAGCACCTGGTTGATGATCTGCCGGGCGGTGAGATTTCCGTGAAATCCCTGACGGCCGGTCATGCAGAACGAACAGTTCATGCGGCATCCGGCCTGCGACGACACGCAGAGGGTGGCGCGGTCGGCATCGGGAATCATCACGGACTCAACGTCGCGACCGCCGGCACCGTCAAAGAGATATTTCGCCGTACCGTCGGCACTGCGGGCCTCGGCCTTGGGTTCCTGACGGCCCACGCAGTAGTCGGCCTTCAGGCGTTCGCGGGCGGCTTTCGAGAGGTCTGTCATCACATCGAAATCCAGGGCACGGCGTTCATAAATCCATGCTGCAAGCTGGCGGGCGGCAAACGGTTTCAGGCCTACGGCGGCGCAGACATCGCGCAGCCCGGCGAGGTTCATCCCTATCAGGGGAATACGGTTATGTTCGGCGACGTTATCCATATCAAACCACAAAAATACGCAAAAAATTAAAAAACGAGGGTACAAATGGCAAAAAATCGGCTTTCGGGCCTCAAAAAAGCTTGCGAGAGGCGAAAAAGGTTTTGAAAAAAGCAAAAAAATATCTACCTTTGCACCCGTCAAGCCCGAATGGCGGAATCGGTAGACGCGACGGTCTCAAACACCGTTGGAGCAATCCATCCCGGTTCGATCCCGGGTTCGGGTACATCGCAAGCCTCTCAGTTTCTTATGATTGAGAGGCTTTTTTGCGCAAATTTCGCAGAGAGGGCGCGAGTGCGACGATTCTGTAGGGGCGCAATATTTTTGCGCCCACTGCGTACGGGGTTGCGCATCTGTGGCCTTCCGGCGGGGTGGTCGTCGTGGGCGCAAAAATATTGCGCCCCTACAGGTCGGGTTGGTTTTGGTCGGGTTGGCGGCCGCAGCCGAGACGTCTGCGGGTCCCTTTTTTACTATGCGCCTTTTTGATCGGGTTGGCTGCGCGCCCGGGACGTGCGCGGGTCCCTTCCGGGCGGGCACAAAAAAATCGCAACCGGGGAGGGTTGCGATTGTTGCCTTGGAGGGATTCGAACCCCCACAGGCGGAACCAGAATCCGACGTGCTACCATTACACCACAAGGCAGGGTGTTGTGTTTTCAACGGTGCAAAGGTACGGCGATTTTTTGAATCTGCAAAAAATTTCGGCCATTTTTTTGCCCTCGCGGACATTTTTTTGCTCTTGACGTGAAAAAGCCGCCTCCGATGTGTGCGGAGGCGGCTTTGACTATCGTGCAGGGGGATTATTTCTTGGCGTTGCGGCGGGCATCGGTGAGGTAGGCCACGGGGGCTGCCACGTAGATGGTGGCGAGGGTACCGATGATCACACCGAAGAGCATCGCGAAGGTGAACGAACGGATCGCGTCACCGCCGAGGATGAAGATGCACAGCAGCACGAGCAGGGTGGAGCACGAGGTCATGATCGTACGACCCAGGGTGCTGTTGATACTCTTGTTGATGGTGGTGTAGAAATCCTGTTTGGGATAGAGCTGGACGTTCTCGCGCACACGGTCGAACACAACCACGGTATCGTTGATCTGATAACCGATGACGGTGAGGATGGCGGCGATGAAGGTCTGGTCAACTTCCATAGCGAAGGGCAGCACACCCCAGAAGATGCTGTAGAAGCCGATGATGGCGAAGGCTGTGAAGGCCACGGCGGCAAGGGCGCCCACAGAGAAGGCGATGTTGCGGAAGCGGAGCAGGATGTAGAGGAACATGGCGAGCAGCGCGATTGCCACGGCGATGTAGGCGTCGGTGCGCATGTCGTCGGCCACGGACGGACCCACTTTCTGCGACTGCACGATGCCCTGCGAGGCGTCGGTGGTCGAGAATTCTTCGGGAGTCATGCCGTCGCGGAGGAAGGGCTGGAGAGCCTTGTAGAGCTTGCCGGTGATTTCCTTTTCGGTGTCGGCGTTTTCGTCGGTGATCTTATAGTTGGTGGAAACGCGCACCTGATTGGAGCTTTCGATGGTGATCACGGAGAGCGAAGCGCCGGGGAATTCGGGCGCGAGGGCTTCCTGAAGTTCGCCTGTATTTACGGGTCGGTCGAATTTCACCACGTAGTTGCGACCGCCGGAGAAGTCGATACCCTGGTTGAGACCGCGGGCAAAGAGGAACACGACCACGATGGCCACGAAGATGCCGACGATGCTGAACGACACTTTGCGTGCACCCAGGAAGTTGTAGTTGGCGTTCGTGAACATGTTGCGCGACAGCGAGGTGGTGAATGTCTCTTTCTCGAAGCTCTTGGCTTTGCTGAACCAGAGGAAGAAGAGGCGGCTCAGATATACTGCGGTGAAGAACGAGCAGACGAGGCCGATGATCAGAGTGGTGGCGAAGCCCTTGATGGGACCTGTGCCGAACAGGAGCAGGATCACACCGGTGATGATCGAGGTGAGGTTCGAGTCGAAGATGGCCGAGAAGGCGTTGGAGTAACCGTCGGCGAGGGCGGTGCGTACGTTCTTGCCGGCGCGGAGTTCTTCGCGTGTGCGTTCGAAGATAAGCACGTTGGCGTCGACGGCCATACCGAGCGAAAGCACGATACCGGCGATACCGGAGAGGGTGAGCACGGCCTGGAACGAGGCGAGGATGCCGAGGGTGAAGAAGAGGTTGCAGATGAGGCAGATGTCAGCCACGAGGCCGGGCACGAATCCGTAGAACGAGCACATGAAGATCATCAGCAGCACGAGTGCCACGATGAATGAGATGAATCCGGCGCGGATGGCCTGTTCGCCGAGGCTGGGGCCGATCACCATATCGCTGATGATGTGCACCTTGGCGTCCATCTTACCGCTCTTGAGCACGTTTGCGAGGTCTTTGGCTTCCTCGAGGTCGAAGTCGCCGGTGATGGACGACTGTCCGCCCTCGATAGCCTGATTGACGTTGGGGGCGGAGTAGACCTGATCGTCGAGCACGATGGCCACCTGCTTGCCTACGTTGGCGGCGGTGACGCGGGCCCATGCGCGGGCGCCTTCGGCGTTCATGCGCATCGACACTTCGTTACCGCGGAGCTGGTCGTAGTTTGTCGAGGCGTCGCTCACGGCCTTGCCGTCGAGGGCGGGTTTGCCGCCGGGAGCCTTGAGGGTGTAGAGGGCGTAGCCGAAGTTGTGCTCGCTGCCGTCGGCATCGGTGCGCACGGTGGGCTTCACGCTCCAGCGCAGCTTGAGGTCGTTGGGGAGGATGGCGCGGGCGGCGGGAGTCTCGAGCAGCTCGTTGATCTGGGCCATGGTGCGTGCGTCGGGAGCGAAGCCGAGGGTAGCGCCGTAGCCGGGATTCTGGAGCAGTGCGGCGAGGGGAGCCACATTCACGGTGCTGTCATTTGACAGACGGCCCACGAGGGTGGCCATGGCGCCCTGCACTTCGGGAGCGGTGTATGTTTCGTAGAATTCGAGGTTGGCGGAGCGCTGAAGCAGGTCGCGCACACGTTCGTGGTCTTTCACACCGGGGAGCTCGAGCAGGATCTGGCCGTCCTTGCCCTGGAGCACCTGGATGTTGGGCGAAACGACGCCGAACTGGTCGATACGGTTGCGGAGCACGTTGGTGGCGGAGTTGTCCACACGGTCCTTGACTTCGGATTTGAGTTTTGTGCGCACGGCGTCGTCAGACGAACCGGGCTCAACGAGACCCTGGAACACGACTGAGAAGTCGGCCTGGGGTTTGCTTTGACGATAGGCGGATACGAAAGAGCCTACGAAGTCGTCGGTCTGGTGCGACTTGAGCTGCGAGTTGGCGTAAGCGAGAGCCGATTCGAACACAGAGTCGGTGTCGCCGCTCTTCATCGAGCGCACCATGTCGGGCATGTCCACCTGGAGGATGACGTTCATACCTCCCTTGAGGTCGAGGCCAAGGCCGACGCCCCATTTGCGGACTTCATTGAGGGTGTAACCCAAATACACGGGCTTCTCGGCGAGCGAGTCCATGTAATGCTTGTAGGCCTGGTTGTAGGCGGCATCATCGTTGTCACCGCTCTGGATCAGCGCGTATGTCTTGGCGTCGCTCTCGTGACGGTTACCCACGAAGGTAAACGAGAGATAGAAAAGACATACCAGCACCAAGAAGATAGCGATAACACCGGCGACGATGCTTCCTAAATTTCCTTTGCTTTGCATGAAAAATGATATGATTAAAAGGTTTATAAAATATTCACAAAAGTTTCAGCCTGCAAATATAGCTATTTTTCCTGAAAAAACAGACATCCCGGAGGTAATTTTGTACGGGCGGGATATTTTTGGGGCTCAGCGGAAGGTGCAGGAGGGGTTGCGCGTCGGGATAGGACCGCGGCCGTCCCGGACGCGGCGGGAGCGCCGGTGGAAGGGAAGCGCAGACGTCTCGGATGCGCGGGGGTAGCCGGATGGGGCAATTTTCGTCGGATTGGCAGCGCGTCCGGGGACGTCCGCGGGTCCCTTTTTGGGCGCGACTGCGTTTCGTCGGGTTGGCTGCCACGCCGGAGACCGTCGTGGTCCGTGGGAACGATCGGACCGCGGCCGTCTCGGACGCGGCGGGGGTGCCGGTGGAAGGGAGGCGCAGACGTCTCGGATGCGCGGGTGTAGCCGGATGGAAGGGAGGCGCAGACGTCCCGGATGCGCGGATGTAGCCGGATGGGACAATTTTCGTCGGGTTGGCAACGCGTCCGGGGACGTCCGCGGGTCCCTGTTTGGGCGCGTCCCCGTTTTGACGGGTTGGCAGCCACGCCGGGGACCGTCGTGGTCCGGGGGAACGATCGGACCGCGGCCGTCTCGGACGCGGCGGGAGCGCCGGAGGGAAGGGAGGCGCGGCCGTCCCGGACGCGACGGGGGTGCCAGACGGAAGGGAGGCGCAGACGTCCCGGATGCGCGGGTGGTTCCGGATGGGGCAATTTTGTCGGGTTGGCAGCGCGTCCGGGACGTCCGCGGGTCCCTGGCTTGGTCGGGTTGGCAGCCACGCCGGAGACCGTCGTGGTCCATTTTTGGGCGGGTACAAAAAAACCGCCCCGGGCGGGGGCGGTTTTGGGATTATGGGATTGTGTGATTATTTCACAACAACTTTCTGGGCTTTGCCACCCTGAACCTTGACGTAAACGCCGTAGGTCATGTTTTCGGGAGCAACGCGCACACCGTTTACGTTGTAGTAAACTGCGTCGGCTTCAGCGGCAGCAGCTTCGAGAGATTCAACAGCTGTTGTAACTTCGATCTTGCTTTCAGCCTTGGCGGGAGTGTTAGCCACGTTCTGGCCGGGGAGAACTACAACTGCATAGTGCACACCGGTTGCATAGTTACTGGTAGCAGCTGCGGAGTAGTGGAGGTTGTTACCTGCATCGAAGAATGCCTGACCGAAAGTAAGGTTAGCAGCGGCAGCACATTCAACGCTGTAAAGGAATTCGAGGTTGCTGGGAACAATGTGCTTTTCAGAGCTTACAAGATTGCCATCGTTATCATAAGACTCAAATACCTTTTCAGCCCATTCCATCGAGAAGAATTCGATTGTGTTGTAAGTAGCGATAGCGAGGAGAGTACCGTCGTTGCTAACTGCGATACCGCCGTTAGAAGAAGCGAGCTTGTAACCGTCGGGGAGCATATCGACGGCGTTGAGGAGGCGATCACCCTTAGGCGACATGAATACGAATGCGGGAGTACCTTCATCCATGCCATCTGCACGGTTCTGGCCTGCGAACATACCGTAAGGTGTTGCGGTCATACATACAGCGTTGTTAGAGAGAGCGCTGCGGGTCCATGTCAGAACTTCACCTGCTACTGTGAGCTGTTTTGCAGTACCGATGGGATAAACAGTAACGGCATTGTTGACAAGTTTACCTTTAGAGTTGGCTACCAGAGGCAGGTCTTCTTCGAAGATCCACATGGTCTGTTCGTCACCTTCGCCGAGGAATGCTACACAGGGCGAGCCACCTGCAGTCTGAACACCTTCATAAGTGAAGAGGCCATCACCATTACGTTCGCCTGTGAGGATGTTTTCGGGAGTTTCTGCGGGATTGATGGGATCTACATAGTAGTAACCGGAGTTTGCATCAGCCCAAGAAGCGAATACGGCCTGACCGTTGCGTACACCGCCGTGGAGGGGCGAAGAGTTTGCAGTGTTGAGGGCAGTAGCCTTGTAGAGACCTTCGTGAACGAGTTCACCGGCGGGATCGTAAACATCAATACCGATGCCACGAGAAGCAGCTACGAGGGTGTAACCGAAGGAGTCGTAGTTAGCGTCGTTGAGGGTTACGAGACCGCCACGGCCGAACTGTGCAGTGCCTTCCCATACATTCATAACAGCCAGCTCGGGAGCGGTAGCATCATTAGTAGATTCTACGCGAACAGCCCAGTCATATTTACCAGCTTCTGAGTCTTCGAATACAACTTCGAAAGAGTTGTCGCCCTTAACAACAGCACCGAGTTCTTTAACGAGTTCGGTTTCGCCGCTGGTGAGAACGAGAGAAGCAGTACCTGCTTCGGTAGCCTTGAAGCTAACGGTGTAGGTGGTAGGATCTTTCTTTTCAGCTTTCAGAGCGTAAGCGAAAGCAGCGCGGGTAGCCATCTTGGGAGCGGGCTTGGTCCAAGTAGCGAAGAATTCAGAAGCCTTGGAGAAGTCGGGGTTCATGATGAGGGTGAGGACAACATTTTCGCCATCTTCGGGCATGTTGAAGTTCTTCTGGCTATTTTCCCAAGCTTCAACCTTTTCACCGTTTACGATGTCGGCGTTAGCGCCTGCGCCGAAGCTGGTCTTCCAGTCAGCGGTGCCGAATTTGAATTCGCCGGCAGCAAATTCGTCAAGTTTAACGGTGTAGATGTACATACCGTCTTCATCCGGGCCAACCATTTCAGCCTTGGCTCCAGCTTCCCAACCGTTGAAAGCACCACGGAGGTAGAATTCGGGAGCTTCGTAAACGGGTTCGTCACCACCGAAGTCAACGGTAACCATTGTAGCGTAAACGCTTTCGATGGGGCCGCCCCAGAAGTAAACTTCATATTTGTTAGCAGATACGGGGTGAACATAGAGACCACCACCATCAAGGAAGGTCTTTGCACCTTCGTCAGCTACATTAGCAGTCTGGAAGATAACTTCGCCCTTAGGATCTTCGATCTGGAAGTTAACACAACGTGTGCCTCCGCCGGGGTTAAGAGTAGCATTACGGAAGATAGACAGGAGATAGGTTCCTTCTTCACGTGTGATAACATCGAAACCGGGAGCACCACCTGCGGTGCAACCTTCGGGCACTGTTACAGAGGCTTTAACAGCTTTCTCATCTTTAACTGTAAAATAGTTAGCGCCGGAATTCCACTGTTGAACATAGAGAGCATCATAGTCAGGATCTGCATCCATCTGCTCGTCGATGAAGTTGTATGTAGGAACAGCGACATTGAGGTTCTGTCCGCCACATTCAAGAGTTGTGGAAGGGTATTCCATAGGTTTGGGGACACCATCTTCAACCACATAACCGACTGCACTCATAGATTTAGCATTGAGGCCGGGAGGAAGATAGAATACAGCTTTGTCAAAAACGTTACCTACAACGCGACCGATAACATCGAGACGCATATGTACCATTTTTCCTGTTTCTACGCCATCCTTTACTTCAGGGTAAACCCATTCGATTCCATCGGGAACCTCAAGTTTATCGGTATAGGAAATTTCGCCGGTCTCATGGTTCATAATACCGAGGCACAAAGGACTGTTAGGCCATGAACCATTACCATAGAGAACGATGATATTGCCGGCATCATCGGTAGTGATAGCTGTATTGAGTACGGCTTTATCACCTGCCTCAGTTGTGAATGATGTTTCGAACTTGGATTCGAGGGTTTTAATGCCATCACCATTAATAGCATAAACCTCACCAGTAGCTTTGTTGAGCGCATAGACGTAACCGTTGGCACCGGTTCCCTGTCGCACATCCTTAGAGCCTACACCAGCGATCTGTTCTTTTGTGATCTTCTGAGAGAAGTTCACTGTCACGGTGGGAGCTTCTGCGAACATTGCGCCGGCTGTCAGAACGGCAGCAGAGAGCGCAAGATTGCGTAAAGTTTCTTTCATGATAGAAGAATTGGGTTAATATTAAGATTATTATATAATGTGTGTCAGTTTTTCAGGGGCCGAACCACCCGCGCGGGCGGATGAACGGCTGTCAAAGGTAGGACTTATTTTCCATCCACCAAAAATATTTTTTATTTTTTAACAATTTTTAGTAGGGAACGCGTCGGGGAAGGTAACTACTCAGGTATCAAGATCAGTAGATTAGTGTGCCATCCGTTATAAAAA
>CAMWNG010000061.1 GCA_947175575.1 uncultured Bacteroidales bacterium
AAGCGAAGCGGAGAAAGAATCCGTCCTCTCCGCAATAAAGTCAAGCCCGTAAGGCTTGACTTTTTGCGTTAGAGAGGACGAGGTTCGAACGAGCAGAGTTCGTCATCGCGGAGCGCTTTCGAAGCGAAGCGGAGAAAGAATCCGTCCTCTCCGCAATAAAGTCAAGCCCGTAAGGCCTGACTTTTTGCGTTAGGGAGGACGGATGTTTCCTATTGAATTATCATCGGATCAAGATCTTTTCGGAATATCCTTCCGGATTATGAAATATGTATAACCCGGGAGTAAGGCCGGAACGGTCGGAAGGATAGATCTCATCTTTTACTACTACGCCGTGTATATTATATAATGTGCCGCGCATTACAGCCGTATGGTCAGCCGTAGGTGCTGTCACGGAACCTTGAGATGCTTTATCCTGTGGGAAAACCGGTAATGACGGGAACCAGTAATTAGCGATCATTTCATAATCGCGCAATTGCACGCCCTGCGGGGAATAACGCCGAGTTAGATATGTGGGAATACTGAATTCGCGATAAAGTGACACATACAACTCATCTGTGACAGGGTGTACACGCATTGAGCATCCGTAGATCTTCCATTTCTCACCGTCTGCATCAAGATCTATTATTTTAGTCGCTTTTTTTGTGTCAATATCAAATTTGTAGACATATTTACCGGTGAACCAACTATTTGAACCACCACTCCAGTATATAGTATTTGTAACAGATGAGGCACAAAATGTATCCGGAGTCCATGCATACCATGAATTTGAAGGAGCATGTACTCCGGATTCAAGTTCAATAACTTCTGTAGAGAGGGTGACCGGATCGATACGTAGCAGATATGGAAGTGTGGCGCCCGTACCTTTTGTGTTTTTTGCCACACTCGCCCAAACCGATCCGTCCTTTGCCGTGATAATGCTTCCTATGCCGGCGCCCTCGGCAACGACACTCATATCTATGGTATTCAATATTTTATCATCAACAGGGTCTATAATGATAATTCCCGCCTGTTGATGAGCCAGAAAGACCTTTCCCGAAGTCAGGGCCATGGAGCCACTCTGTCCGAAATACAGCGAACTTGTCGGATCTGTGTTGGGTTTATCATCGCCTGCGTTCGGGTTGTCGGTACCGGGAATCATGCCTTTGACAGTATATGTGTCCAAATCGAATATCCAGACACCGTTACTTGATGAGATATATCCCTTGTGTTCATCTACTCCTATAAACCCACGGCCATCGCATTGAGCTCCGGATGGGTCTATGAGTTCACTCTGATATAAAACTTTCATGGTTTTCGCATCTGCCACAGTAATACGGCCTCCTGTTACAGATGCACCGGGATCTTTTGCCTGTTTAGCGATTAAATAAAACCTATCAAACCATATTGCTCCGAATTGGTTTGTACATCCAAGTTCCATGCCGGGATTTTCCGTCTGAATCACACGGTATTCCCAATAATTGCCGTCCGGATCATCAGGTAACAGGTAGTTAACCGTCGAGTTCTGATGTCCGTACCAATCTTCATTTACTATGAACACCCCTTTTGTGTAGTCTTTTTCTGCATAAGCTGAAAAAGAGAGCACAGAAAGTATAATTAGCAGAAAGTTCTTCATAACTGAAAAGTCGGAAAGTCCGTGCCTGCTTATATACAATATCTCATATACAAGCATGGCACGGACTTAGGGATTGGTTAATAATGAATTATTTTATGATACATTTGAGCGTGCGCTCTGAGTTAACGTCAGCGATTATATAGTAACCAGCTGCAAGGGGAAGATCAATACTGAAATCATCGTCCATGACATCAAATTCAGCGGCGAGAGTGCCGTTTGTGGTGTAAATACGCATGGTGTGGCCATTAAAACCGACGGCATGGAACCGACGGCCGGTCACACTCATGATTGCATCCTCTCCGGATATTGCGTTCACACCCGTTGATGAATCGATGACTTTTACCGGAATAGAAAGATATGTAGCTACACCATTTGATTCAGCTTTAAGGCAAACTTCGCCATTACCCTTTTTCAAAGGAACAAGCGTAAGCCGGCTGTCGTGTAACGATGTCATGACGACCGGGTTAACCTCTTTTGAATTGAACGGAGTATCCTCCATCGCTTCAATAGGAGCGGCTTCAACAATTGACAACCGAATAGCGTTGTCGATATTGTCCTTGTCAGACACATTGATATCAATAGCTTTCCCGTCTTTATCATTGATAAGGTCAAGTTCGATATTTCCCGGATTCTCAAATTCAGGAGCGTATTTATCGGGGAAAACAGGGAGTGCAGGGAACCAATAATAGTCTTTAAGACGGATGGTTTTAGCTATTTCTCCTGATGCACAATCAATGAAGTGGAGCCAGGTATAACGATAGTTGGAAGACGCTCCATGTGTGGCAGCGATTAGCAGCTGATTGCTACGGTCATCGTATCTTACGGTAGCATAAGGAGCCTGCTTGGTTTTCTCATCGATTCCGTTAAGGTTATTCGGGAAAACAAAAACGGGTTCAAGTGTATTGACATCGCTCTTGGTATCCCATCTGTAGTAACCGGAATTCCCGGAGACAATACTTGCCTCTACTCCTGAACCGAACCAAATGGCCACGTCGTTCTTTTCTGCAAAGAAATTGGTTGAACGCCATGCGCCCCAGCCGCAATTAATGGACAGATGCGAAGGCATATCAACAGATTTTACGAGTTCCAGCGTCTTGGGATCATAGCAGTACAGTGTGGTAGCCTTGCCGTTAGCTGTAGAAGTGGCCGCAACCCAAACCATGCCATCGGCAGTCATTGTAACACCTTGAGGATTGGCAAATACGGATCCGTCCTCATTGCGGCCGAGTGTCGTTACAACCTCGTCTGTTTCTGTATCGATAACATATGTGCCGTAGGCTTGCTTGATAGCGAATACATATTTGTCAGCGCACACCATGTCTCCAAGCTGATTGGCATACTTGCTACCGGATTCTATGCCTTCCACTTTTCCGATGATGGAGAGAGTTTCGGGGTTAAATACGGCTATGCCGGCCGTTGTTCCGATATATACTTTTTCGGAGTTAATTCCGACACATGCACGTCCGTCGCCACCGTCAAGGATGTCATCAAAACCGATAAGTTTTTTAAGGCTTTTTGCATCAGCGACAACAAGTCGTCCTCCACCTCTGCGCGTATCACCTCCATCGGTTTCCTGCTTTGACATAACATAGAGCTTTCCTCCAAATATCATCGCGTATTGTGACGTACAACCGAATGATTCGTAAGGATTCTGTGATTCATAGGCACGATAGCGAACGGATCCATCCTTATCAATATAATTGATTGAGCCGTTTGTATGTCCGAACCAATCTTCATTGAGCCAGAATGTTCCGTCTTGCCATGAATCTTTGGCTTCACTACGATCGGAATCCTTGATTATGAAGTGATAGGTCGTTGACACATTGCTTCCATCCTGTGCTTTGAATGTCACGTCAACCTCTCCCGGTTTATGAGTGACAAGCTCAAAATATTTACGGGTGGGATTGAAGGCCGTCACGCCGTAGGTCGTGGCAATCGTCGGGTCAGAAATCTCGATGTTGAAGCTCTGAATGTCGGCATTGCCCGGCGTTACCGTGGGGCACAGCGCATAGATATCCATATAGGAGATGGTGATATTCTTGGCGCCGTCGCCCAAAACGAAACTTTCCACGGGATTGACCAGAGCTGCATGCACGGTCATCTCGGCGAAAATTTCGGGATTTTCAACAACGAATGCCCGTATCACGGCGTCTCCCTCGACACGTTTCACGCTTACGGCTCCGGTGCGCTTGTTCACGTATGCCACCTCGGAGTTCGATGAGCTGAAGTTCAGCCGGTCGATGGTGTAGGCGTCGTTTTCGAAAGACAGTTCGGGTGAGAACTGTTCGTCGAAGTGGGCGTTGTATTCAGGCTGAACGAACGCGAAGGGGACAGAAAGGCTTACATCCACGTCGGCAGCCGCGGAAGTGTAGCTGTTATCGCCATTCACAGCCTGGGCCACGGCTGTAACACCAGCGTGTCCCTTGAAGCCTTCGACGGCGGCCGAGAAGGTGCCGTCGGCGTCCGGCGCTACTTCAACAGCTACAGGATCGGTGCCTTCAGCTGTCAGGGTGACAGTGACGGTGCATCCTTCGAGCACCAGGCTGTTGTTGACGCGTGCAAAACGCTCGGGCAGCTCGATGTCGTAGTTCACGCCGAGGTGCCCCGACAGAGTGTCGTCGCTGAGCTTAATATCCGTGAGCGAGAGGCCTTCCACGCCCGGTTCGCTGACGGTGTAGCTGTTCCAGTTGGCGGCTGCCAGATAGGTGTCTGCGTAGCCGGTAGGCACGATTACAGGGAAGGAGTAATTGTTGTAGGTTTTGGCGAATGTGAACTTGTTCACAGCCACGGGTGTGGTGCCGCACATATAGAACTTGACGGATGTATTGTCGCCGCAGATATAGTTCTGATTCATGGACGTCACGGAGGCGGGAATGATCAGCTCGGTGATGCCGGTGTTCTTGAAAGGCTCGCGGCCGCTGATGGTGGTGAAGCCATCAGGAAGGATGATTTCAGTGATGGCCGTGCAATTCTGGAACGCATACTGGCCTATGTTCTTTGTCTTGTCGCTGAGTCTGATGACGCCGGGCACTGTGCTGTCTATATCGCCGTGATAGGCTATTGTGTGAAGGCTGGAGCAGTTGGCGAACGCGCTCTGGTTGATGGCGCTTATCTCCGGGCTCATCGTCACCTTTTCCAGGGATTTGCAACCGCTGAAGACCTGATTCTGCAGGGCTGTGATACCGGCGGGAATCACCACCTCCTTCAGTGCCGTGCAATTCTGCAGCATGCCGTTGCTGAGCGCCTTTAGCGACGCGGGGAGGCTTAGGTTCTCCAGACTTGAGCAATTTGCAAAAGCACTATATCCTATGGATGTAATAGTCTCAGGGAGCTTGATAGATTGCAGAGATGAGCAATATGAGAACAGATATGAGGGCAGACTCTCAATAGTTGACGGCAAAACAACTGAAGCCAGGTTCTTGCAACTTTGGAAACAGTTTGATCCAATAGAATTAACCTGATCGCCCAATGTGATCGATGACAAAGCGCAACCATAGAAGCAATAGTCCGGCAAAGACGTCAATGAGTTAGGAATATTTATACTTGTCAGGCCCGAGTTTTGGAAGCAACGGTTTCCGATTGTCACGAGACCTTCGGGTAAAACCATTTCCTTTAGGGATTCACAATATGCAAAAGCATTTGCTCCGAGTTCTGTCACAGTCACAGGGATTTTGACCGTCTCAAGAGATGTGCAATCCTGAAATGCATACTGCGGAACCATTTTAATACCGTCCGGGAGAGAAATAGAAGTCAGTTCGCTTGCACCGTAAAAGGCTTTCTCCTCTATTTCGTTTACGCTGAATTCCTTGCCCTGATACATGATCTTGGCCGGTATGGCCACAGAACCGGTGTAGCCCTCCTTATTGGCATCGGCTATGGCGGAGGTCTCGGTCTTGTCGTTTGCTGTTCTGTGGTAGGTGACTTTCACCGTCATGTCAGACTCTTCCGCCCCTGTGACAATGTAGGCTACGCCGTCGAGTGCGAAACGATCGCCTACGCTGACGGCGAGGCTAAATTCCTCGTGTGCGGTGAAAGCGTTCCATCCGGATGCTGACGTGTAGGCCGCGATGTAGCCCATGGGTACGTGTAGGGTGGCGCCTGCGGCAGCTCCTCCGGCGAAAGCATCATCGGTGCAGGAGGGTGGGAACGTGGTGACCACGGTCACATCCGTGAGGCCGGTACATCCGCTGAAGGCCTTTGCACCGATGGACTTGACGGTTTCGGGGATGGCAAGTGTTGTCAGGGTCTTGCAGTCTTCAAAGGAAGAAGATCCGATGCTCTCAATGCCATCCAGCTGAATTTCGGCCACGGCGGTGCCCTTGAACAGTTCGTCGGGGACCACCTTGGCGCCTTCGGGCAGTATGAACTGTGAGAACCCGGTGCAACCGCTGAACGCGCCCTTGCCGATAGACGCAGGCACAGCACCTTCCTCCAGTTCGAGGTGGGTGAGCGTGCTATTCAGGAAGGCGAAATCGCCTATTTTCGTAACTGACGACGCTAACGTCACGGTGCCGACGTTGGCGTTTTCAAAAGCGTTGGCCTTGATTTCGGTGACAGTGTATGTGTCGTCGCCCACGGTGATTTCTGCGGGAACGGTGATGTCTCCGGCGTAGGCAGTGAGGTTTTCGCCTTCCATCTCGAATGGCGCCACGAGTGCCACTTTGCGGGAATTGTAGTTGACGACGTTGTAATACAGATTGTCGACCTTGAACTCCGTCGCCGCACCTTCGGGCAGCGGATTGGGAGCGGCCTTGAAGTTCTTCCAGTTGCTTGGCATCATGTCAAGTGAGAAATTCCAGCCGTCCCAGCAGCCGTCTTCCAGCACACGGCCGGATGCGCCCCATCCGGAATATCCGAACGAGCTTTCCTGGCTGCTTTTCACCCAGTACGACCAATAGGAGCTATACCATCCGGCACCCCAGAAATCGTCTTCATCTACAGCTACCCAATCGTCATAGTCATAGTCGGAAGAACCTCCTTTGTCCGGGTCGTATCCCCGAGGATGAATAAACAAGCCATTCTCTGAGTAGTAGATTTGATTGTCCTTAGTGTCTTTAAGAGCAATGTCTCCGTCTCCGTCACGATCCCAGCCAAAACCGTTGATCGTATACCCGCCGAGTGGATCGGTAGGGCTGGAAACATTGGTGTATTGGATCAGACCATAGAGTTGCGGATTATCGGCTACAACGGCGCGAATCATATCCGCTCCGGTCGCTAAACCATCCCAACGGTATCCGAACACAATAGCATTATTCTCTTCCGGATCATTCCATTGGATAACGAGGGCAGCCCGGTTTGAGCCTTCCCCGCTCCAACTCTCAATCATATCGAAAGTAAATTCACCTTCGGGGAATGACAGATCATGTCCCGGATCAAACGGGTTGTCTTCGGAGGATCGAGCTATCTTGCTCGCTTCTCCTTTCGGGGTATAAGGTATACCCTGAACAGAGCGTGGTATAAATGCTGACGCTCCGGCTACGGTTGTCATTACGACAACTAAAAAAAGTAACTTCTTTTTCATAGCGAATGAGATTAATGATTAGTATATGATGATTTTTTTAGTGCTTTTACCATCTTTTATGATATACATTCCCGGCCCGGCCGTTGCCACATTATTGACAATAGTTCCATCTATGCGATATATATTTTGGGAATGGATTGATTCATCGATATATGGAGAAATGTCACCGGTATTATTAAAATGAGTGTAGTCAAGTTCGTGCCATGGAGTAGAAGCTCCGGTAATACCATCGATATCGTCTCCTACAGGACCGTCAAGATATGTGTATTTCCATGCATCCACCGAACCGTCTGATAATTTACGTGACGAATATCCAAGACCGGAATAACTTAGGCTTTCAGAATCCGCTCCACCGACCCAGTAGCTCCAATATCCTTTGTACCAGCCGGCATGCCATCGCATCGAATCGTCACCACCATATTTATGCCAATGATCATAATCATAGCAGGCGTAACCGTAATTGCGGGCGTCGATAGGGTGCTCAAGGATATGAGTGGTTTTAGATTCCTCAATGGCTTGCTCACACAAATCGGGCGTGTCCCAGCCGGGGGTAGAGCTCTGTCCGAGCATTTCATTAGCAGAAAACCAGTTGAAACTTATACACGGGTCTTCCATGGCAGACGCGAAATCAAATTCGATATGATTTGCTATAGAATTTTCTTTCGAGTATCCTATGCCGCATACAGTATTTCCCATCCAGCCTGTATACTGGGTAAAAAGATACAAGTCGTTACACTTCGCAGCTAAAGCCCGAAACATATCCTCGCCGGATGGCTGTTCTGCATCATCTTCCCAACGATATCCCCAAACGTAGGCTTTTTCTTCTCCTCCGTCATTGAATTGAACCACAAGAGCAGCCTTATTAGGCCCTGATCCGACCCAATACTGAATTTTGTCCCAATCTACGACAAAAGCTTCGGCTGTCAATGATACAGCCAGAAGCAGGAGCGCAATTGTAAGATTAAACTTTTTTAATTTCATCGCATATCAGTTTTTAACAGTTGATTTATTTAGTACATTTGGAATAATGGCGCTTTTGTCTGAAATATGTAAGTCGGCAGCGCGACATAGTTCGGTAGATGTCTCTCCAAGCCATCCGCAATATTGATTCACACCGGTATAAACACGAATAAAATCTACCCCCGGAAGATATACCGGCTTGCCTTCGGTATCCACAGCCCATGAAATATCGAAAGAATTCAAATCCGGATAATCATTCGGATGATTATCAACGTAACCCCAAGGATAACTATATAGGACATAATAACTGCCGTTACCACTTATATCCTCAGAGTTGTTGGCAAGCAACGAGCCTGAAAAAGTGATTTCGTCGCTGTTTACCCATTTCGGGAAATAGTCCTGATTGTGGAATATATTTTTGGCGATATATCCGTTCTGACCCACATTGTCGCTCCATCCGATATAATAAATATCATCCAGACTATTATCCTCGTCGGCCACTATCTCTCTATCCGGATCGGGACGTCGATAGGTAATTGAATAAAGATGACGTGTGTCCGTAGAGTGATATTCACTGCCGGCAAGTTCATACCATTCATCATCCGGGATACCATTACAATTCATATCATAACTAACCATAACGATTCCAGGCTCAGCAGAACCTCCCTTTTTTTCAGGTTGAAGAAGTTCGTAAAAGCAGTTTCCCCATATTCTGAAATCTTTTTCGTCCGGGTAATTAATTACAGTGTGGTCAAAGCCAAACGTCACATACCCACCATAGCCTCCGAGTGAAATCATAATATCATTTGTTCCTGAAATTGACTCCTCGGCTTTCTGAAGTATGGATTCATAAGTGTCGCCTTCTTCATAGCGCGGCATTTCGTTTATGAACTGACCCGGTGCCGGACAATATTCATATACCTTGGATATATATGGACTGTATTCGATCTCCTCGTGAAGCACATTGATTACGAAGGAAAAACTATATGGTGTGTCCGGATCGATTATATCCAAGGTTACTTCATAGCGTCCTTCCGTTGATGCTATGAAGATATAATCCTTTTCACTGCTGACGGTTTCGTTGTTCACAGTCCATACGTATCTCTCGCCGGTGAGCGCCGGGCATAACGGTAATTTTTTCATTCGAGGAATATAATAGACGTCGTCTATGCCGAGGCTTACTGTCGGAATTTCATTTGAACAGCTCCACAGCGATAACATGACGGTCAGTATTGTCAAAAACTTCTTCATTTGTATAGAAATGTTATGTGAGCCGGTATATCTCCCGTACGTACGCTCCATTTTTTACGGCCATCGGGAGTGAAACAGTAAAGCGTCCCCGACGATACATAATTCTTGGCATCCGTGACGAATATTTCACCGGTTTCAGGATGCACGGCGATGCCGTAGGGGATGGTTATCTCTTTGTCGGTCCCGTCGGTTATGAAATTATCTGATATGATTTCTTTTGTACGGATGTCGATTATTCCGTAGCTTATGGTATTCGATGCCGTATAGTTGTTCCATTCCGTTGCATAATAATACAGGCTGTCGCCATGGAAAGCCATGTTTGAGCAGGCTACAGGAATCGTGTCAGTGAGTGTCATCTGATTGAATCCAGGTTTCTTCTGCATTACGTAAAGCCGGGACGGGCGAGTCTGATAATCCCCCCGCGATGTTATCCATAATTTGTCATACCGGTCTTTTTTGAGACGGTGGAGGTTGATCCCCACCGGAATCTGTTGCACTTGTTTGAAGTCGATCATCTGTATGACAGATACGGTGTTATCGTAGTTCGGGGCCCGGTAGCCTCCGGAGTTTGCCACATACATGTAGTCGGCCACAATTTCCATCTCTTCGGGCTGATAGCCGACAGACACCTTCCGGGTGATGTGGAAGTCAAGTGTATCGACTTCGTACACGGCTCCTTTAGGAGCGTTTGCATCGATCAACACGGGGCCGACGTATGAGCTCACGTATGCTTTTCCGCGGTAGAACCTGACGTAGCGGCAGTTGGGAATGTCTGTTTGACCGAGACGTATGCCTGTCCGTGCGTCAAGAATCTCTACCTTATGCGAGCAATTGACCACCACATACAGCTTGCTTCCGTAGATGCCGATGTCGTTGCCCACATCACCCAGCTCCTTTATGACATTCGGATTCTTTTCGGAATAAAAGTTCCGTGAATAGAGGCCGGTCATGTAATCGTAAAAATCCAATGTGCATTTGTTCGATCCCATGTTTCCTTCGTTTACCAGATAGAACCCTCGGACAGCGCTCTGCGCACATTCGTCGCCGATGATGTCATACTCCGTGGGCACCACAAGTTCGTCATCTCGACAACTTGTGGCGACCGTCAGGAGTGGCAGAAAATATAAGAAAACTTGTTTGATAGTCTGTTTCATATCTCAACGGTTAGGGTGAAGCGGTAATTCCGTTTCGGCATCGGATAATTCAGTATTACGTCATAATCCTGGCTCAGTAGGTTGTTGATCTCCACAAGTACGCGCAGGTTTACATTTCTGATCGTGAGATCCTTGCTTAACGAGATGTCGGACGTGTACCATGGCTGCGTATAGTTGTATCGGATATTTTCCTGCTGGTTATAGCGCTCTCCGACATAAATCCATGAGTAGTTGAGGCTCCAGCCTCTCCACTGCGCATTTGCTACCACAGATCCGGAATGATGAGGTATATATGGAATCTGACCCTTGTAATAATTGTCGGCCGGATTGGTCACGTCTATCGCGCGTTGGTAGGTGTATTGTAGCCGTAGAGTCAGGTAAAGATCAGTGTATGGATTCGCGGTGATCATTCCTGTGAAGTCAGTGCCGCGTATGTCGACGAGGCCGAGATTCAGCATGGTCCACCTGAACTGCTGGCCTTTGGGATATGCCACGATTTTATCTTTCACCTTATTGTAGTATACATCGGCGCTAAGACGTAGCGCGGATAGCCATGAGGACTCCCGATTGTATTCGTACAATACACCGATATTATACTGTGTCACTCTCTCAGGCGACAGTTTGGAGTTGCCCATATCGGCGTAGTACAGGTCGTTGAAAGTCGGCATGCGGAACGACCTTTTATAGAACGCTCTCACCGATAGTTCCTTTCGTTTCATAGGATAGAGATTCACGTATACAGCCGGAGTGAAGACGCTCTTGTCTGACGGTGCCTGTTGCCCTTTGATGCGGTCATGGATGAAGCTGCCCAGTGCACTTGCCTGAACCTTCAGACGCCCGAAATCCACAGCTGTGGCAGCTGAGAGAAATTGAGATATTCTGTCAGGTTTTACGAATCCGTACACGTCCGCGTCAAGATCATTCCATTGGAAGTCGTAGCTCGCCGAAATTCGCCAGTTGTTTGTCAGTTGGTATTCGTTCGCCGATGAAAAATATAATTCTTTCTGTCTGTACAGGTTGTCTATCTTAACCTGTTTGTCATCGTTGTTGACATAGTGGGTACGGTAGAAGGCGTATTTCAGATTGTTAAGTGTGGAGAAATGTCCGAAAAAGCCGTTGTATCTTCCCTGAACAAAGGAATTGGTATCCCAGATGCGTTCGCCGCGTCGCCACACATTGTTTACAATAGCTCCCGGCACTCCCCGCTCTGAGTTATAGTTATATCCCTTGAATGTCCAATTGCCGCTACGGAGGGAGCCGTAGACGTTTGCCTCGATTCTGGTGGCGTTTATATCTCCGTTCTCTCTGATTGCGGTGGTGTCGTAAGCGAGTTCTCCCGCGGGATTCACACGTCGGTATCGGAATTTATATTTTCCGCTTGAATTGAGCCATTCCGTATTCAGAGAGGCCGTCACATTTTGGCCTAATTTGAGTTCTACCAAAGCCGACGGATTCAGCAAGTCAAAAGATCCTGTTCTTATGGTGGCACGGGCGTGGTAGACCTCGCCATCGCTGAATATGGGCGTGCGGGTACGCATATAGATAGTTCCAGCCGATCCGAAATCTTTGGCCGGTTGGAGTATCTCGCTTTTTTGGCCGTTATATAGCGAAAGGGCTTCTACATTGTCTAAGGAGAACTGTCCGAGGTCTATCTGGCCGTTCTGCGCGTTACCGAGTTCCACTCCGTCATACACTACACCGGTGTGATTGGTGCCCATCGAACGTATATTTACCGTCTTTATTCCTCCTACACCTCCGTAATCCTTGACCTGTACCCCGGAGAAATAGCGTAATGCATCGGCCACGCTGTTGCTGTTTAGCCGTTTTAACTCTTCGCCCGAAAGTGTCTGGACCGGGATGATGTCGCGTGCGGGTCGGTGAGTCGTCACGACTATTTCATGCAACTGACGCGCGGTGGTGTCTGCCTGTTCTGCGGCATGGAGCGCATATTCGGCGGTAAACAGTAGAATTATTATGAAAGATATCTTGTGGCTCATGAGATTTACTGATTGGATAAAAAATCGAAACCCGCCGAAATGCCGCTATGGCATGTCAACGGGATTAAAAGTAAAATTCGTTATGCGATCAGTATATGATGCGTACAAGAATATGACGTCAGGCAACCCGGAACCGGGCTGATGAGAAGTCCTACCCATAGTCCCGTGGGCGCTTTTCGTGATTACTAACGGCAGGTCTTCTGACTTATCCCTGTCAATTCACGCCTTCCCGATCTTGTGCGATCAGTGACATGTTGTGAATGACATCGCTTCTTGTGAAGCCGGGCATTACAGCAGCGGGTACTGTCGAGGATTCTCACCTCGTTCCCTTTTGATGCTCCTTGGTGTCTCGCCTCTGCGAGTCTGAGCAACCGTTTCGGCTACAAAGTTAATGAAAATATTCCAATCTGCAAAACATTGATCTGATACGCTTTCAGTTCGCGCGAAATCAGACAGGAGGCAGCGGTGCTTAACGCGTGGTGTTTCCTTTGCGGAGGTGTCTTAGCCATGCGTAATGGCGTCGATGGGGCAGATAGTTTAGATTGTGTCCGTAGGCATAGGCTTCCCGCTCGAATGAGATGTTGTAATATGCTTCCTTGAAGTTACGGTATTGTAAAAGTCGTACAGCCCATTCGAATAAATATAATATGTAGAATGGTACAAAAAGTAGTTCGCGTTGCTGAGCCGTGTGGATTTTTTCATGATTGATGACATATTTGTCTATCCAGTGCGCGCTTCGTGTCCAATATGTTCCGAAGAGATTCAGACAGATGCCCTCGGGCATCAATCGGGTTGTGATTATCATACTATATAAAAAACTTACGGCCCTCCGTACCAATGTGTCGGAGGGCCGTTGAGTGTTAGAGTGGTCGCTTAGGCCTTCACAGCGTCAACGATAGCCTTGAAGGCTTCGGGATTGTTGAGGGCGAGGTCGGCGAGGACTTTGCGGTTGATTTGGATTCCGGCTTTGTGGATGAGACCCATGAGCTTCGAGTAGCTGAGGTCGTGCTGACGGGCAGCGGCGTTGATACGCTGGATCCAGAGTGCGCGGAAGTTGCCTTTTTTGTCTTTGCGGTCGCGGTATGCGTAGGTCAGACCTTTTTCCCATGTGTTCTTGGCAACGGTCCAGACGTTACGGCGGCAGCCGAAGTAGCCGCGGGTGAGTTTGAGGATTTTCTTGCGACGTGCGCGTGAGGCAACGTGGTTTACTGATCTTGGCATTTTAATATTCGTTTTTGAGTGCCAGCGGCGTTAAGCTCTTAAGGGCTGAACACTCGGTTGATAAAAAATGATTATAAACTCGCTTTAAGAGATTGCTTGCTGAAGCGTGATTCTTACTTGAGGGCCAGCAGTGACTTTACGCTGTTCTCGTCCACTTTGGCGATGAGTGCGAAATGGTCGAGGTTACGTTTCTGTTTTTTGGTCTTTTTGGTGAGAATGTGGCTGTGGTAAGCGTGTTTTCTCTTGATTTTTCCTGATCCGGTAAGAGCGAATCTTTTTTTGGCACCGGAGTTAGTCTTAATCTTGGGCATTTTGGGTTGTGTTAATTGAGTTTTATAATGTTGCGTCGGCACGCGACGCGTTTTTTATTTCTTTTTGGGTGAGAGCATGATGATCATGCGCTTGCCTTCAAGCTGGGGCATCTGGTCGACCTTGCCGTACTCTTCCAGATCGTTGGCGAATCGGAGCAGGAGCACTTCTCCTTGTTCCTTGAACAGAATCGAACGGCCTTTGAAGAATACATATGCCTTTACTTTGGCACCTTCCTGCAGGAATCCGATGGCGTGTTTGAGCTTGAAATTGTAGTCATGGTCATCTGTCTGAGGTCCGAAACGGATTTCCTTGACTACTACCTTTGATGCTTTGGCCTTGATTTCCTTCTGTTTCTTTTTCTGCTGATAGAGATACTTCTGGTAATCAAGCACCTTGCACACCGGAGGTTCCACCTGTGAGGAAATTTCCACCAGGTCGAGTTCCTGCTCTTCGGCGATGGCTCTTGCTTGCTGAATGGTATAGATACCGGGGGTGACGTTGTCGCCTACGAGACGCACCTCGCGGGCACGGATGTGCTCGTTGATGTTATTGGGGTCTTTGGCGTTACGGTCGGGCAGACGGCGGTCGCGCTGCGGGCGTTGGGGAGCTGCTGTCTGTGGGCGTGGCCCGGGGTTGAAATAGGGTTTCTTCTGCATTCAGCGGAGTTATTGATTAATAGAGTCTTTGACTTCTTGAGTCAATTTTTCTGCAAAGTTAGCAATTTTCATCGAACCTTGGTCACCTTCGCCCTGTTTTCTTACAGAAATTTCACCATTTTCGGCTTCTTTTTCAC
>CAMWNG010000062.1 GCA_947175575.1 uncultured Bacteroidales bacterium
GGGGACGGGCGCGGGGTTGGCAGGCTCGTGGAAGGGAGGCGCAGACGTCCCGGCTGCGCGGATGTAGCCGGAGGAGGCGTGCAGCCCGACGTGCGCGGGTCCCTTTTTTGACGGGTTGGCTGGCACGCCGGAGACCGGCGTGGTCCGTGGGGCGGGAATCGTTAATTTTTTGAGGGAAATTGTTGTATTTTAGATATTTTTTGTATCTTTGTGCCAATCTTTCCTCCTTATTGCGAACGATTAAGCACACAATATCTAATCCAACACCATGAATCTATCCATGACCGGAAGAATGTCCGGGAACTTTTTCACATTAATATTATATATCGCGCTGACGGCTGCGATGGGCGTAGGGCTGACGGGGTGCGACCATAACCGGAAGTACCGCATCGCTGTGGCGCAGTGCAGCTATGACGACTGGCGCGCGAAGCTGAACAGCGAGCTTGAGCGCGAGATGCTGGTGTATCCTGACGCTGAGCTGATAATAGAATCGGCTGAGGACTCGCCGGAACGGCAGAATGAGATAATCCGCGAGTTTATCGCGAGCGGTGTGGATGTGATAGTGGTGTCGCCGATAGACTCTGTGTCGGTGACTGACGCCATAGCGGAGGCGCGCGAGGCGGGGATTCCGGTGGTGACGTTCGACCGTTCGATCAAGCGGCCGATAATGACTGCACACATCGGAGCCAACAATGAGGTGCTGGGTTCGGCGGCGGCCGACTTCATCCTGAGCCGCCACGACCGCGACGCGGTGATAATCGAAATCTGCGGACTGAGGGGTTCGACCCCGGCAAGCGACCGTCACCGGGGCTTCGAACGCACCCTGCACGAAGGGGGCGCGAGGCTGGCGGCGCGGGGTTATGCCGACTGGTCGCAGGAGAGGGCACGGGAAGTGGCCGACTCGCTGCTGCGGGCGTATCCTGACACACGGGCCGTGTTCGCCCAGAACGACCGTATGGCTCTCGCAGTGCGCGAGGCCGCTGAGGCTTTAGGGATTGACTCGCTGACGATCGTGGGAATCGACGCGGTGCCGGGTCTGGGAATACAGGCGGTGGCCGACGGCCGGCTCGACGCTACGTTCATCTATCCGACCTCGGCCGACGTGATGCTCGAAACGGCCATGCAGATAGCGCGCGGCGAGGAGTTCGACACGAAGACGGTGATCACCTCGGTGCAGCATGTGGACTCGACCAACGCCGAGATGCTGCTGACGCTCGCGCGGGCCGTGGATGCCGAAACGGACAAGGTGAATTTCCTCCACTCGAAAATAAACGAATACACCACACGCCAGACCGAACAGCGGGCGTTCATCATAGCGGTGGGCGTGATTCTGCTGCTGCTCGGGGGCTGGGCGTTCATGCTGCTGCGGGCCTACTGGGCCAACCGGCGCCACCGCGAACAGCTGAGCGCGCAGAACGCCCAACTGCTGGCGCAGCGCGACGAGCTCCAGAACCTGAACACGCGCCTGGAGGAGGCCACACGAAGCAAGCTGATCTTCTACACCAACGCGTCGCACGACCTGCGCACGCCGCTCACGCTGATAGCCGAACCTGTGAACCAAGTGGCGAAAGCCCCGAATCTCACGGCGGACCAGCGCACGCTGATGCAACTGGCGTCGAAGAACGTGAAGATTCTGCTGAGACTGATAAACGAGATACTTGACTTCCGGAAATACGAGAACGGCAAGATGGACCTCAACCTGCAGGAAGTGAACCTGCGCGAAGCCGTGGAGGACTGGGCGGCGGCATTCCGTCCGCTGGCGCAGAAGCGGCATCTGCACCTCACCATCGATGTGCGCCCCGGAGCCGAAACACACCTGGCCCTGGATCCGGAGAAGATGGAGCGGGTATTCTTCAACCTGATGTCGAACGCCTTCCGCTACACCCCGGACAACGGTACCATCACGGCAACTGTGGACGCCGACGCTGACTCTGTGACCCTGCGCATAAGCGACAACGGCCAGGGAATGACCGAGGCTGAGGTGGGCCGGGTGTTCGAGCGGTTCTACCGCGCCGAAAACGTGCGTCCGCAGGGATCGGGCATCGGCCTGGCGCTGGTGAAATCGTTCGTGGAGCTGCACGGCGGCAAGATAGCGGTGGAGAGTGTGCCCGGCGCCGGCACCACGTTCACCGTCACCCTGCCCGTAAAGCATGTGGCGGAGGGGGCAGCCCCATTGAGCCCGAACATCGACCCCGAAAGCGTCATCGAGGAACTGGACGAAGTGGCGGCCGACACCGAGGCCGCGGCAGCCGCGACAGACGGCCGCACCACTGTGCTGGTGATCGACGACAACGCGGACATCCGCACCCTCGTGCGCACGCTGCTCAGCCCTGAGTATGCCGTGGCCGAAGCAGCGGGCGGCGCGCAGGGCATCAAACTGGCGTCGAAATACATTCCCGACCTGGTGATATGCGACGTGATGATGCCTGACATGGACGGGATGGAATGCTGCTCGCGACTGAAGGGCGAGACGGTGACATCGCACATTCCGGTGCTGATGCTGACGGCCTGCAACCTCGACCGCCAGCGCGCCGAGGGCTACGCGAGCGGCGCAGACGGCTATCTGGCCAAGCCGTTCGACGGGGATGTGTTCCGCGCACGCGTCGACTCGCTGATAGCCAACCGCCGGCGCATCCGTTCGGCGACCGACGAACCGGCCGCGGCCAAGGCCGACCGCATGCCGGCGGCAAAACCCGGACACGCCTCCGGGGCGCGTCCGCTCGACAACGAGTTCTACAACCGAGTGGCCGAAATCATGGAGGCCGAGATGGGGAATGCCGACATCACCGTGGAGGAAATCGGCGCCCGCGTGGGGCTGAGCCGCGTGCAGTTCTACCGCAAGGTGAAGGCCCTGACCAACTTTTCGCCCAACGAGCTGCTGCGCAACATGCGCCTGCAGGCTGCGTACAGGATGCTGACATCGACGGAGCGCACTGTGTCTGAAGTGGCATACGCCGTGGGATTCACCTCGCCGGGATATTTCACCAAATGTTTCCGCGAGGCTTACGGGGAGCTGCCGACCGAGCTGCAGAAACGGACATCGAAGATCACCGACCGATAGGGAGCGGACAACAAATGGCATATAGCCCCCGACAGGATAAGACCCGGTTCCTCAATATTTGTTAACGCTGAGGACGCATATCGCCGCGAGATTTTTGTCTTGTGATGAAGGAGCGTAGCCGTAGCTACGTGACTGAAGAACAAGGCAAAAAGCGCCGGCGATATGCGGTGGTTTCCATTGCCACGGCCAATCGTCATGCATCTGCGTCCGCTTGTTTCGGTCACAATGCAACCGCATTGCTCCCTCACTGCGCGAACACATCTGCATAACGCTTGACCGCCTCAGCGTTAACAAATATTGGGGAACCGGGTCTAATATGCCATTTGCATGCTATAGAAAAATCGTTTCATTGTGTCGCATTTTTGTTTCATTGTAGCAAAAGTGCGAGGGGATTTAACCTATGTACAAGGAGCTAACGTCCTTATATAGCTAATTTTGCAGCGAAAATTTAATCACAACCAAATAAAAGTATCTAAACCATGATTTTTAAAAGATTCCTGTTATGGACGGCTATGCTGCTGACGGCATTCAGCCTTCACGCTGAACTGATCACGGTGCACGGTACCGTGCTGTCCAAGTCAGACGGCGAACCCCTCATCGGTGTTTCCGTAGTGCCCGCCGACAAATCGGCCATGGGCGTCGCAACCGACCTTGACGGCCTTTTCACCATCACTGTGGAAAAAGGCACCAAACTCAACATTTCTTATATAGGCTTCGCATCCCAGACCGTGGAAGCCGCCCCGCACCTCACCATCGAAATGACCGAGGATTCGGAACTGCTCGACGAAGTGGTGGTAGTGGGTTACTCATCCGAAAAGAAAGCCGACCTCACCGGTTCGGTGGCTGTCGTTCGCATGAAAGATGTGGCCGACACCCCGACGGGCAACGTGATACAGTCGCTCCAGGGCCGCGTGGCCGGTATGAACATCACTACCGACGGCACCCCCGGCGGCGGTAGCACCTCGACCTCGATCCGCGGTAACTCGTCATTCCGCGGCGAAGCCAACGGTCCCCTTTATGTAATCGACGGCGTGATGACCCGCGAAAATCCCGGGACGATCCTTAACAGCAACGATGTGGAATCGATCCAGGTGCTGAAAGACGCAGCATCGGCCTCGATCTACGGCGCACAGGCCGCCAACGGTGTCATCATCATCACCACCAAGCGCGCCAAGAAAGGCGAATCGCATGTGACCTTCGACGCCACCCTCACCCTGCAGACCTATAAGAAAGGCCTCGACCTGCTCGACGCCTTCGAATGGGGCGATGTGTACTGGAGCGCATACAAATACTCGCACAACGGTGCCACACCGTCGTCAGCCGTTTACGGCAACGGCGCCACAGCCCAGATGCAGACATACAAGAACCTCAACGGCGAGGACGTGCTGCCCGGCACCGCCGACTGGGAGGACGCAATCCACCGCACCGCACTGATGCAGACCTACACCATCGGTCTGAGCCGCGGCACCGAGAGCGGTTCAAGCTCTCTGAGCCTCAGCTGGCTCGGCCAGGACGGCATCGTGAAAGGTTCCGACTACCAGCGCATCAACTCGCGCTTCAGCTCTGACTACGGCTTCATCAACAACCGCCTCAAGGCCGGCGGCAACGTGGCCGTGAACTGGTGGAAGGCTCACTACATGCCTGACGGAGCAGAGGAAAACGCCGTGAAACAGCACCCCGCCAAGACCCTCTACGACGTGACCGGCGAATACAACGACCAGATCTACGATGTGCTCGGTGACGCTCCCAACATGATGCGTCTGATCCAGAACAACTCCCGCAACAAGCACGAATACTGGCGTATCTTCGGCAACGCATACCTCTCCGTCGAGCCTATCAAGGACCTCATCGTCCGCACCAACTTCGGTATCAACTTCTACAACGAAACCAACAAGACCTTCGAGCCCAAATGGCTCCGCTCCGACGTCAATACCCTCAACCAGAGCAACACACAGAACACAGACTGGGTGTGGACCAACACCGCACAGTATAACAAGGACTTCGGCAAGAACTCCATCATGGCCCTCATCGGCGTGGAATCGAAACGCTACCACTGGCAGACACAGTGGGGCAGCGGCCACGGCCTCGTGATCGAGGATGAGAACTACCTCTACCTTGACAACGTGACCTCAGGCAAGAATGTAGGCTCAGGCGCGTCGGACTACTCGATGTTCTCGCTCTTCGGCAAGTTCAACTACCAGTGGGACGACAGATATCTGGCATCGGTGACAGTACGCCGCGACGCATCATCGCGCCTCTCGCACGAACACAACTACGACTGGTTCCCCTCCTTCTCACTCGGCTGGCGTCTCTCTCAGGAAGCCTTCATGGAAGGAACCCGCAACTGGCTCAACGAACTCAAGATCCGCGGATCGTGGGGTATCAACGGTAACGACATCATTCCCAACGACGCCTTCTACGCAAAATATCTCATGAGCCTCGACCGCGGCTCCTACAACATGAGCGGCGACGGCGTGACTCTCGACCCCGGCGCCTACCGCATCCGCACCACCAACCCCGACCTCACCTGGGAAAAGACCTATCAGACCAATGTAGGCTTCGACGCATCGCTGCTCAACAACCGTCTGAACCTCTCGGTGGACTACTTCCACAAGTCGACTAAAGACATGCTCGTCGAGAAGCCCTACATCGCCACCATCGGCGAAGGCGGCTACTGCTGGTACAACGGCGGTTCGATGAAGAACGACGGTGTGGAAGCCCAGATCACTTGGCGCAGCTCCGTAAACAAGGACTTCAGCTACGAAGTGGGCTTCAACATGACTGTCCAGAAGAATAAAGTGACCGACCTGCTCGATGACATCTACTTCTCCTATGGCGGCGGTAACGCTGACCACTCGCTCGTGGGCCAGCCCCTCGGCTCATGGATGGGCTTCAAGACCGACGGCGTGTTCCACTCGCAAGCCGAAGTGGACGAATACTGCCAGAAATACAAGGTGGAATTCGGCGCTCCCGGCGTGGGTCGTGTGAAATATGTGGACGAAAACGGTGACGGCATCATCAGCTACGCCGACCGCACATGGCTCGGCTGCGACCTGCCCAAAGCCCTCTTCGGCCTCAACCTCTCTGCCAACTGGAAAGGCTTCGACGCTTCGCTCTTCTTCAACTCCATAATCCGCGACGCGTTCAACAACTCGAAATACTACACCCACCTCTTCCAGTGCTGGAACGGCAACCACGGCGCTGTGCTCGCCGATGCCGCACGCGAGTATGACAACTTCCTCAAGACAGGCTACTACAACTCCGACGTGCCCGCCCCCACCACCGAAAATTCCAACAACGAACACGAAGTGTCGCAGTTCCACCTCGAGGACGGCTCTTTCCTGCGCCTCAAGACCCTCTCGGTGGGCTACACACTCCCCAAGAGCGTACAGCAGAAGCTCTCGCTGAGCAACGCCCGCGTCTACTTCCAGGCCCAGAACGTGTTCACAATCACCAAATACTCAGGCGCCGACCCCGAAGGTCTCGGTTATCCCTACGCACTGCCCCGTCAGTACACCTTCGGCATCCAGTTCGGTTTCTAACCTCTAACAATCAGAATCAATGAAACTCAACAATATAATCCTCGGCGCTCTGGCAGCAGCCTCACTCAGCGCCTGCAGCGACACTTTCCTGCAAAATCCTCCCCAAGGCTCGCTCTCAGAGGCTGTAATGACCTCGCAGGAAGCCATCGACCTCCTGGTCAACTCGGCCTACGCCGGCCTCAACGGCATAACCAACGAACAGGGCGACCCCTGCATGCGTCCCACCTCCAACTGGAGCTACGGTGAAGTGCGCTCCGACAACGCCTACAAGGGCGGCGGCGGCGAAGGCGACGTGTGGGACGTACACGCCATGGAGACATTCCAGGTGCAGAGCAACAACGGAAACCTCGATGGCAAATGGTTCAACCTCTATTCGCTCATCTCGCGCTGCAACGCGGCCCTGCGTGTGCTCAACAATGCCGACCCCGAAGCCGTTCCGGCCCGCGATTCGCGTATCGCCGAAATGAAGGTGATCCGCGCCCACCACTACTTCGAACTCGTGCGCATGTTCAACAAGATTCCCTATCAGGACGAGAACCTGCCCGAGACCGAATATGTGAACGTACGCAACGATGAATTCACCCGCGACCAGCACCTCGCCCGCATCGCCGGCGAACTGCTCGACGCAGCCAAGGCTCTGCCTGAGCGTCAGCCCGAAGTGGGACGCATCAACAAGAACATCGCCCTCGCATATGCCGCCAAAGTGAAACTATATCAGGCATACCGTCAGGATCCCGAAACGCACGCAGTTGTCTCCATCGACAAAGACCTACTGCGCGAAGTGGTGAACCTCATCGACCAGGTGAAGGGCTATGACCTCCTCGCCGACTTCCAGCAGCTCGACCTCATCGAATACGAAAACGGTGTGGAAAGCGTCTTCGCCATACAGTACTCGATGAATGACGGCTCGATCGACGGCGGCCGCGTCAACTGGAGCAACCTTCTCAACTCGCCCGGCGGCAACTCGCCCTACCACGGCGACGGATTCTTCCTTCCCTCGCAGGACCTCATCAACGCCTATCAGACCGACGCCAACGGCCTCCCCGTGTTCGACTACCAGAGCCGCCCCGACTATGCTGTGGTGACCTTCATCGATGACGAACACCAGACCCTCTCGAACACCGAGCCTACAGTAGACCCCCGTCTCGACTTCGTGACCGGCCGTCCCACCATCACTTACAAAACATGGACCGAGACCCCCTGCCAGTCATGGGTGCGCGACCGCGGCGTCTACGGCCACAACTGCGCAAAACGCTTCTGGGTATCGCCCGAATCCCCTGACATGTATCCCGGCTGGCCCTGGGGCGCCAGCGGTCTCAACTGGCAGATCATCCGCTACGCCGACCTCCTGCTCTACAAGGCCGAAGCACTCATCGAACTCGGTCAGGACCTCGACCAGGCCCGCGAGCTCATCAACCGTGTACGCAGTCGCGCCATGAACTCCGCCTATGTCAAGGACTTCAACGATCCTTCCAAAAATGCGGCCAACTATCTCATCGGCCTCTATCCCGCAGCAGGCTGGACACAGGACTACGCCCGTCAGGCTCTCCGCACCGAGATGCGTCTTGAAAAAGCGCTCGAAGGAGAACGCTATTTCGACCTCGTGCGCTGGGGCATCGCCCGTCAGGTGATGACCAACTACTTCGCCGCCGAGCGCGACAACCGCATCTACTATCAGAACGCCACATTCACCCCCGGCGAAGAATACTTCCCCGTGCCCGTGGCTCAGTATAACTTCTCACTCGGCATTTACACCCAGAATCCCGGCTATCCGGCATTCTGATCACGACAACCCGGAGTTCACTCCGGCATCCCGCCCATTCATCACAGGGACAGCCCCGCGCCACCGCGCGGGGCTTTTTTCATCCCCCTACCCCGCGGAGCACGACAATCTCCGCTGGGCTATCATCCGCAAAAAACACGGCTGATTATAAAATTATCTACCGAAAAATTCTTAACTTTGCGATAACAGCTACGTTCACGCGCGAATTAAAACCCGGTAAATGTTGAAACTTATTATGAAATTCGGGAACTATCTTTGTGAATTTATTCTGTTTCGCCGACTGTGGAGTAAGACCCGGCCGAGTCAGGATAAAGGGTCTGACAGCAGTTCAGCCTTTCGGAATTCTGTAACGGATGATTTCTTCGAAGATAATGACATTACGGTTAGTCGTTCAAGGAATTACGGCAGCGACTATTCGTTCCAGGACTCGTATGAGAGGGAGAACCCGCCGTTCGACGACTTCGACGAAGAGCAGGACGACTATGACATGATGGATGACTTTTAACCCCGACGTAGCCGCCGACGCGAGATCTGCGATCTGCTTTTACCGTAAATGGTTATTCAGGACTCTCTTAGTAAAATAATGATTTATGTAATCATGAAAGCCTTCCGGTGTGGGCGGACAAAGGCATTTGGCGAAATTGCCGAGACGCACCACATAGTCGCGCTTGATCATGCGGCTCGGAATTACGTAGAACTGCTCCGGTGCCGATGGCAACCCGCCGAGTCCCACAGCGATAAACAGCTCGCAATTATCCTTGGCCGAGGACATGCGTCGGTAGCGGCCCAACTGTGAAGTGAGGTCAAGCGTCCCGTCGGGCAACGACGAGCGGTATTTACACTCAACATAATACTCCACAACACCTGCATCGAGCCGATGACGGAGATGCAGGTCAGGCAAAAGATTTTCAAGTGCGTATATGCCGTCGACACACTTGTCGCCGGTCCAGTGGATGCGCGTGAAACGGGCACTATCCGCAGTGAGCCTGACAACAAAATCCTCGAACATGCGCCCTTTCATCTCAGCGGGACTGACGGATTCCACCTCCGGGACCTCGACCCGGTTGGCTATGGCATGCGCCATTCGGAAAAGAGAATTCGGAGCGATGCCGAAAGCTTCGGCGAATTCTTTGAGAATCCGGCGCTCGGATGGCGAGACCACACCGTCAATCGCGGCCATTCGGGCAAGCCAACGCGCCGCCTCTCTCACCGCGATAGTGTCCGGAACCAAGGGCGAATTTCCCGCTCCGTCACCAATATTACTTTTAGATCCAGTCATAATTGCGCCTCATATAAAAATTTCCGTAGCCGTCTCCGATTTCATTCATAAAACCGCCGGCACAAAGATACACAAATTCACCCACCCCCAAAAGAAATCCCCCCAAAAATCAGCGACAATCTCCACGGCTTTCATTTAAAGGGCCGTGAGGATACATGACTTTTTTGAAATTTATATTATTAAAATTTGTGGAAAACAAAATTAATTTTGCGCTATATAATAGTGGGTGCGAGTGCCCTGTGGGGCAACCTCTCGCGCATCCATTTTTCTTTATCTTGAAACTGGCCGCGGAAAGAGAGGACCGAGCCATTGACCAACCATGTCATATCGTAAATTATTAATTGTCGCACTAACTGCATGTTTCGGTCTCAATATGCAGGCAAAAAAGCCTGCTGTTGTCGACTATGTTGTTGAGGAATCCGGACTGAACGTGACTAAAATCACCGACGAATCCGCCAACTCTGTAATAGGAGCTACCGCTTCCCCACGATTTAATATTCTCTTTTTCGGCAAGTCTGCTATGGCCGGAAGCAAAAAGAACCTGATGTGGAACCTCAACCGCACTCTGTCCATTTCGCCTGACGGCAGCGAGCTTGCTTATCTCACACGCAAAAACAAACAGGACAATGTGATGGTACGCCGTGCAACCGGCGGTGGTGCTTCCACTCAGCGTACGAACCGCGACATCAACGATTTCTGCTGGGGACCCGACGGAAATTTGTATCTGAGCGATTTCATCGAGCGAGGCCATGCCAAAATTGCCACTATTGATGCTCACAAAGGTTCGCTGATGCGCCAGCTCACATCCAACAACTACGACCTTAACCCGTCCACTATCGACGGTAAAACGATTTTCTTTACTCGTATCGAAAATAATGGCCCGATGATCTGGAGCTATAACATCGAGACAGGCGAACTAGTGTCGTGTACACGCGGATATCAGCCTACTCCTATCAACGAGACCACGGTGCTTTGTGTGCGCAACTCTTCGGAAGGGAATTCCGAGATCTGGAGTGTGGACTATATCAACGGTCAGGAAACCCTTATCCTGTCTTCTAAAGATCAGGGGTTCTCCAACCCCACCCTCTCACCCAACGGCGAATGGATCCTTCTGCAGGGTAACAGCAAATCCACCAGTACCAAAAAGCAGAATCTCGACCTCTTCGTAGTGAAACCCGACGGTACCCAGCTCACACAGCTCACCTATCATCCCGCTATGGACTTCTGCCCCGTGTGGAGTGCCGACGGCAAGAGCATCTACTTCATTTCATCGCGTGGTACAAAGGATGAAGCCTACAACATCTGGCGCATGAACTTTACACTCTGATAATTTTTTATTCCAACTTTATATGCAGAGGTGTTTCAAGATTTTTCTGGGACACCTCTGCAATTTAAGAACGCTTTATAAAGAATACCGTCTCCATGCACGTCCGCCTATTCAACATTATTATCACAATTCTGATTTCGCTGGCCGGGACAGCTCCTGCTAATGCCATCTATAATAAAGATGTGGAGAAAGCGCTCAAGAAGCAATACTACGAGCCAGTCTATATCCCCCACAGCGACTGCTATCTGGTAAAGTCCAAGGCTGACAAAGAGTACTTCGGGGTATGCACATCCAAGGGCACAGAACTCGTGCCTACGGTATTCAAAAAATGTTCGTTCGAAAAAAGCACTGACGGCCGGGTATTTATCTTTGCAGAACGTCCTAATTTCAAAGCCCCGTCGCCTGGCAGCCGTGTTTATTCATTAAACGAAGAGCGCGAAGTACTCAATATTGGCAATAGTACTCCGATATGGGTCGACGGCGACTATATCACATCGTTCGGAGGCCCTATCTATCGACTCGACGGTTCAATAGCTCTTGACTGCGCCCAGATGTCGGTGGTGAATCTGCGACGTGGTAATTCAATTGTTGGCTACAAAGTGAGCGTTCGCAATATGATCGGAGGGAAACCGGTCGATAATCTTGTGATTTGCGACAACAATTTCCGGAAACTCTTCGAACTCGACGGACAGCCCTATCTTTGGGACGTTGTTGACAAAAACGATGCTAACGGCAGCTATTACTGGCAGTGCTCAATGAAGCAGGGACGCAACGAGCCTGTTGTGCTGGCCTTTGATATCGACGGAACACCAATTGGCCTCCCGTCGGCTCCGGCAACAGTATCTCAAGCCTCTATGGCAGTTGCACCGGCTCCGACTCCTGCTTCTACCCCGGCCCCTGCCCAACCTGCCAGACAAACGACCACATCGAAACCGGCCTTCGGTATCGCATCGTCTGTCGACAGGAATATTCCTAAATCCGGAGCTGTTGCATCGAATACCTTTGCAGTAGTTATTGCCAATGAAAACTATACCGAGGTGGAGAATGTGCCCTTCGCAGCTAACGATGGTAAAATATTTGCACAATACTGCGAACAAGCCCTCGGAATCCCCGCGAAAAACATCCGTTTGGTACAAGATGCCACACTCAACCAGATAAAGCGTCAACTTCACTGGCTCAAGCAGATTTCAGATGCCTACGATTCCGACATAAAGGTAATCTTTTACTATTCGGGGCATGGCATTCCCGACGAGAAAAGTAAAGAGGCTTATCTTCTACCCGTCGACGGTTTCTATGCCGATATTACCACCAACCTTGCTGTATCAGACCTCTACAAGAGCCTCAACGACCTTAAGACTAATCAAGTTATGGTATTTCTCGACGCCTGCTTCAGCGGGGCACAGCGCGGCGACAATATGTTAGTTTCGGCTCGCGGGGTCAAAATCAAGCCCAAACAGAGCAACGTGAGCGGAAATATGTTGGTGCTGTCGGCAGCAAAAGGCGATGAAACTGCTTATCCGCTGACAAGCGAACGCCACGGCCTCTTCACTTACTACCTTCTCAAGAAGATTCAGGAGACGGGCTCCAATATAACTATCGGCGACCTTTCGGATTTTGTAATTACGTCTGTCAAGAAGGAGTCTTTGCTTCAGAACGATAAAATCCAGACCCCTACCATTATGGTCTCACCTACACTTCAGGCCTCCTGGCGCGATCTCCGATTGTAAATCTCGTACAGACTGCGCAAGATCTAAGATTACTTCTTTTTAAGACTATTCCAAGGAATTTGTTGATTTTTATGGGAATATACATCATTCACTAATCCACGAGACCCGGAAGGGAAACGTGAAGTACGCGATGTGCAAGACAAATTAGAAGAAATAGAAAAATTCCTTATCCGCTTGTGCGAGGATAATCCTGTTGAGAAAGTAACGAAAGATTTTGTACTTGCTCAGTTAGATCTATTTCTCAATCCTCCGAAAGACGAAACAGTCATAGCTCCTGAAATTTCCTTCTTTGACATTTTTGAGGATTACATCGCAAAGAAGAACATATCTGAATGGCGCATTAAGCATCTTAGAGTGCTGAAACGTGCGCTTATGCGATATGAATTGTATGTGCGGGCAAATGGTGATAAGAAATACAAACTCAAACTTGATGATTTCTCTGTTGATGATGTCAATAAGTTTGAGAAGTTCCTGCGCTCGGAACATCTGATTTACAAGAAGTATCCAAAGATTTATGATGCTGTTCCTGCTGATACGCACTCCCAACGAAAGAAGCCTAAGCCTGAACCGAAAGGTGATAATACTATCATAGGACTGTTCGGATTGATGAGGGCGTTCTATCGTTGGTGTAGGGAGCAGGAGATAACAACAAACGACCCATTTGCAAAATACAATGGCAAGACGACAGAGCGTTATGGTACGCCATATTATTTGACGATAGAAGAACGAGACCAGATAGCCGATTTTGATTTGTCGGCTAATCCATCACTGGAGGCACAAAGAGATATTTTTATATTTCAGTGCCTCATTGGATGTCGTGTTTCCGATTTATTGGCAATGACCCCGGAAAGCATCATCAATGGAGCAATAGAGTACATGCCACAGAAGACAGCCGGAGAGCGTCCGCAAGTTGTCCGAGTGCCACTTAATTCACGAGCATTGGCTCTTGTGGAGAAATATGAAGGTCGAGACGGATTAAACGGAAAACTCTTCCCGTTTATTAGTTCTCAGAAATACAATGTTGCTATTAAAAAGGTCTTCAAAACTTGTGGCGTAAACCGTATGGTCACAGTTCTGAATCCCACAACAGGAAAAGAAGAGAAACGGCCACTTGATGAAATCGCCAGTAGCCATCTTGCCCGACGTACATTCATCGGCAACCTCTACAAGAAAGTGAAAGACCCCAACCTTGTCGGATCACTCAGTGGACATTCCGAAGGTAGTCGAGCCTTCGCCCGCTACCGCGACATCGACGAAGACATGAAGAAAGAACTTGTCAGCCTCCTTGACTGATGCGAATAACTTTGAAATAATCAGACATAATGAAACCGATTTTAGACCTCTCAAAAAATAATGACTATCGCAGTTGGGTTAAGGAACTCAAACAGCGATACCTCTCCGCTCGTCTAAAAGCCTCCATTGAAGCCAATCGGACATTACTTGAATATTACTGGAGCTTGGGCCGCGACATTGCAGACAAGCAATACGCCAATACCTACGGCTCCGGCTTCTACAAGACTCTGAGCCATGATTTGCGGTCGGAAATGCCTGAGGAGAAAGGCTTTTCCGAGACTAACCTCAAATATATGTACTATTTCTATCAACTTTATTCCCAGTTGATTGAAAATCGTCTACAGGGCGTAGACGATTTTGGAAGGCAGAATCATCTACAGGGTGTAGACGAATTGAAAACACAAAATCATCCGCAGGCTGCGGACGATTTATTAACTGAAATATGTTCAATTCCGTGGTTTCATCAACAACGTATTATTGACAAGTGCAAAGGAGACGCAAAAAAGGCACTCTTCTTTGTCCGCAAGGTCATCGAAAATAGTTGGGGGCGCGATATGTTGCTGAATTTTCTCAGTACAGACTTATATGAGCGTCAAGCGAAAGCCATTACCAATTTCAGCAAGACACTCCCGGCATTACAAAGTGACCTCGCCCAGCAGACCACCAAAGACCCAT
>CAMWNG010000063.1 GCA_947175575.1 uncultured Bacteroidales bacterium
GTGGTGAGGATGGCGCGCATGCGGGCGTAGGATTCGAGCTGGGCGTGGCGCGCTTCTGACCGCTCGGGGGTGAGGCGGGCGAGGGTGTCGGCCACGGAGTCGGGGGTGCAGTGGTGGAGCAGCAGTTCGGGAACGGCGGGGGCGTCGAGAATCAGGTTGGGGAGGGATACGTATTTGACTTTCAGGATCTTCTCCATGAGTTTGTATGCCAGTCTGGAGCCGTTGGAGCGGTAGAGGACCACCTGGGGCACGGAGGCGAGGGCGGCTTCGAGGGTGGCGGTGCCTGAGGTGACGAGTGCGGCGTGGGCGTGGCGCAGGAGGTCGAAGGTGCGTCCGCGCACCACACGGAAGGTGGTGAATGTGGCGTACCATGAATCGTCGATGCCCGGGGCACCGGCCACCACGATGTTGTAGCCGGGGAAGCGTCGGGCGGCTTCGGACATCACCGGCAGGTTGCATCGGATCTCGCCGCGGCGGCTGCCGGGCATGAGCAGCAGGAGGGGTCGGCGGCGCAAGCGCAGCTCATTATATAATTGTTCGCGCGCGGGCGCGCGTAAGAGCGCGCGGTCAATTTCCTCGACGGATGGATTGCCGACATATTCGGCGCGAGAGAAGCCGCGGGCCGAGTACCACGCTGGCTCGAACGGCAGGATGCAGAGAACGCGGCGCACGAGGCGCGCGATGGTCTTGAGGCGCCACGATTTCCATGCCCAGATCTTGGGTGAGATGTAATAATAGACCGGGATGCCGAGGGCGTGGGCTGTGGCAGCCACCTTGAGGTTGAACGAAGGGTAGTCAACCAGAACGAGGGCATCGGGACGCTCGTCGGAGAGCAGGCGTCGGGCGGTGGCGAGGTTGCGGCGAACCTTACCGAGGTTGCGGAGCACTTCGCTGAAGCCCATGAAAGCCATCTCGCGATAATGGACGGCCGGCGGACAGCCTGCGGCCTCGGCCATGAGGTCGCCGCCGAGGAACACGAACCGCGAGCCGGGCGCCTGCTCCTTCAATGACTCGATGAGGCGGGAGGCGTGGAGATCGCCCGAGGGCTCTCCGGCAATGAGCATGAATTTCATACGCGGCGGCTTTTGAAGAAATTGATTATGATGTCGCGGCACTCGTCGGCGCGGACGCCTTTGACCACTTCAGCCTTGGGGTGGAAGGGCGATGCGGCGCACACCGCGGAGTAGCCGCGGCGCGGGTCGGAGGCTCCGATGACGATGCGTCCGATCTGGCTCCAGCCGATGGCACCGGCGCACATCACGCAGGGTTCGAGGGTGACGTAGAGGGTGGCATCGGCCAAGTATTTGGCGCCACGTTCGGAGGCGGCACCGGTGATGGCCATCATCTCGGCGTGGGCGGTGACGTCGGAGAGGGTTTCGGTGAGATTATGGCCGCGCCCGACGACACGCCCCCCGGCCACGACCACCGCACCCACGGGGATTTCGCCGTCGGCTGCCGCGAGAGCCGCTTCCTGAAGGGCGAGGCCCATGAATTTATGGTCGGCTTCCTGTTGTGTCATAAAAGATCGATTCTGAGGCCTTCGCGGGCGGCTATTATTTCGCCCGAGAAAGTTGTGGCGGCTTCGCGGGCGAAGAGAGAGTCGTCGTCATAGGATTTCGAGTAATGCCCGAGGACGAGGCGGCGCGCTCCGGCCGCTTCGGCTATCATGCCGGCCTGGGCGGCGGTGCTGTGGCCGCGCGGGGCAGCCTTGTGCTCCCAATCGCTCAGGTAGGTGGATTCGTGGTATACGGTGTCGACCCCGCGAACGGCCTCGGCCACACGCATGTCGAACCGCGTGTCGGAACAGTAGGCATAGCTCATGGCCGGGTCGGGATCGGTGGTAAGTTCGGAGTTGAGCCACAGCCGTCCGTCGGGAGCGAGATAGTCGGCTCCGGCTTTTATATCTTTAATCCGTGAAACGGGGATGTTCAGGAAGCGGATCATATCGCCGCGCAGGTGGCGTTCTTTCGGTTTTTCCTCAAAAACGTATCCCACGCATGGCACGCGGTGGTAGAGCGGAAATGCCCTGACGGTGAAACTGCGTTCGTCAAGGACAAGCCCTCCGGCGGGGTCGACGGGCTCGTAATGGAGGGCGAAAGAGGTGTCATGGCAGAACATGCGCATGAGTCGGCGCAGGATCTCGATGCCTTCCGGAAAGGTGTGCACTGTGACAGACGAGTCGACGGAATGGAGAGCCAGGGTGCTCAGGAGTCCGGGCAGCCCGAGGAAATGGTCGCCGTGAAGGTGTGAGATGAAGATGTGACTCAGGCGCGAGAATTTCAGATGCATGCGTCGCAACTGCAGTTGAGCCCCCTCGCCACAGTCGATCATGAACAGGCGGTCGCGAAAATCGATCACCTGACATGACGGGAGGTGGCGTTCGGTGGGAGTGGCTGACCCGCAGCCGAGATAGTTGATCTGAAATTTAGCCATATCCATTGAATAAGGGTTACGAGGGAGGGGCGGTCGGTCAGCGAGAGGACTTACCAACCCAGAATTCTGCGCAGGTGGGGTTCGACATGGTTGGCGTAGTGACGGAAGCCGAGGTCGGTGAGGTGGATGCCGTCCACAGTGCCGTCGTCTTCAGGGCCGTCCATGCCCTCGCTCTCGATGAAGTAGAGGTTTTTGTAGCCTTCGGCCACGAGGCGGTCGAAGTTGCGGCGCAGGGCGTTGTTCTTGGCAGGGAGGTAACTCTGGAACATCGAGTCGTAGCGTGAATAGGGATAGAGCGGTCCGGCGACGAGCACTATCGGGGTTTCGGGATGCGCGTCGGCCAGAATCTTGACGAAGTCGTAGGTCAGGGTGTCGCACATCATTTCGGTGCAGTTTGGCACCGGATCGAGCAGATAGCAGTCGACATCGGGAATCTCGGCCATCGCGCGGGCCATGCAGGCGTCCATCTTGCCTTCGCCGCTGATGCCGATGTTCACCACTTCGGCGTTGAGCTCACGTCCGATTATGCTTGTGGCCACCATTCCGGTGCGCGAAGCGCAACCGCCCTGGAGGATGCTGGTGCCGTAGGCGATGATCTTGCGGTTTTTGTCAATTATCTCGGGATTGCCGGGGGTGATGGTGGCGCCGGAATCCACTTTTACGAACAGTTCGTTCACGCCGTCGTAGAGCGGCATGTAGATCATGTATTCGTGCATCTTGCCGTCGAGGCGTTCCACGTAGGTGGATTCGACTTCCTTGGTCTTGTTACCGTCAGCGTCTTTTTTAACGTAGGGGCGGTTGGTGTTGACATGGCGCCATACACTGTCGCCTTCCAGAATATATAGGTCAGTGCCTTTGAGGCCTGTGTCGGCCATGTGTATCAGATGGGTGTCCCAGAGCAGTTCGTATTTCACGCCGATGCGTTTTGAGTCGGTGGCGAAGCGCACGCCGATGCCCGATGAGCACTGAGCGCGCTCCCAGAGGTCGGGGCGTACGCTGTCCTTGAGATATGCGGGGATTCGGGTATAGTCGCGGAGGGTATTGTCCCATCCTTTGTTGATGATGCGGAGGTCCTGGGCGTTTACATAGCTCCAGGGCGTTTCCGGGGCTTCATCCGCCGCGAAGGACGGAAGGCAGACTCCGGCCGCCATCACGGCTGCCACGATAGATTGTCTGAGAAGATTCATAGTTGTTTTCAAGGTTAGGGTGATAAAGACGGTTGTTAATAATATATATATGTGCAAAGGTACACAAAAAACGCAATATCTCCAACTGGCGTGTGAAATTAAGGGAATTCAAGCGACAGTCCCTATGCAGGAAGTCTTAAAAGGCGGAAATTTAACTTAAACGGTTAACTAAATAAACGTATCAAAAAGTTAAATAAACCTAAACGGGGAATTATTTAGTTGGTAATTGGGAAAAAACGGCTAATTTTGTAAGCCTTGAATTGCACCGAGGGTAGCACCCCGGTGCGTATTTCAGTCGCTTTTACTTGTGTCCGAGGTTCCTATATAGACCTTTATAAACCAATCATTCAACGAATTAACCTTGAAAAACAACTAATAAAGTAATTATGAAAAAACAGCTATTTTTACTGTTATTTTCCCTTCTCGCACTTGCCGGACAGGCACGTGTGGTGACAGGTACAGTTACTCAGGCCTCCGATGGCGACGTAGTGATCGGCGCATCGGTAACCATTAAGGGGCAACCCGGTGGTGTGGTGACTGATCTGGACGGAAAATACTCGATCGACGTGCCTAATGACAAAGCGGAACTCATGGTGAGCTTCGTGGGCCTGAAACCTTTCAGCACCGTTGTGGGCACACGCACAGTTATCGACGTCGTGCTTCAGGACGACACAGAGCTGCTTGACGAAGTGGTGGTAACCGCCATGGGTCAGAGCCAGCAGAAATCAAAACTGAACTTCTCGGTTCAGGAACTCAAGAGCGACGAGGTTACAGCCGGTCAGAGCTCAAACTTCGTGAACACCCTTCAGGGTAAGGTATCGGGCGTACAGGTCTCGATGGCCGGTGGTTCGCCCAACTCGGCTTCTCAGATCGTGATCCGTGCCATTTCATCGGTGAACGCCGCACAGAGCAACGAACCTCTGTTCGTAATCGACGGTATGCCCGTGCGTGGCGGTGCCTCTTCGATCGCCGATATCAACTCCAACGACATCGAGAGCATGTCAGTGCTTAAAGGTGCAGCCGCCTCGGCCCTCTACGGCCAGGAAGGCGCCAACGGTGTGATCCTCATCACCACCAAGAGTGGTAAGGACGGCAAGGTTTCCGTTACCGTCAACGGTGGCTGGGAAATCTCCAACGCACTCGACACCCCCAACATTCAGAAAGAATTCATCGGCGGTTCGAACGGTTTCTATGTGACCAACGCCACCGGCGGCTGGGGTCCCCGCATCCAGTCTGAGGCAGGCGACCAGTTTTATGACAACCTCGGCGGTTTCCTCCGCACAGGTTTCATGCAGAAATACGACATCAGCATGACAGGCGGTAATGAAAAGTTCTCGACTTACGCTTCAGCCAACTACATGAGCAACAAGGGTATCATCCCCGAGGACTACAAGGACCGTCTCGGTTTCTTCGTGAAGGGTGAATTCAATCCCTCCGACCGCGTAAAACTGATGCTGAGCGCGAACTATATCGACAATGACTCCCGCGCCTTCGGTAACGCCATGAGCACCGTGTACGGCTGGGCCATCAACCGCGACATGAGCGACTACCGCACCATCAGCGGCCTGCCCAACTGGGGCTGCCGTTACGATGACTGGGACATCCTCACCGACGCACAGCGTCTCGGCGCAGGTCTTTCGCCTTACTGGTCGCGCTACATGGATGACTCCAAGACCGAAAGCCAGCGTGTCATCATCAACTCCCTCGCACAGTGGGAACCCATCAAGAACCTGACCATCACCGGTAAGTTCGCATACGATAAAGGCTGGAGCACCTATCAGTCATACGAAATTCCCCGTTATGCCAACAATGAATTCGTATTCGACGAATTCGGCAAGTCGGCCGACGGCACCGCTTCGATCAGCGACTGGAACACCCGCATGGGTCAGTATTATTTCTCAGGCAGCCGCGGCCAGCGTATCACCGCCCAGGGCCTCGTCAACTACCTCTGGAATATCAACGAAAACAACAACCTGAATTTCTTCGCCGGTGTTGAATACACCGAAACCCAGGGTCTCGAATGGAAAATGAACGGTTATCACTTCGTGCTCGAAGGCGACTTCTACTCGTTCAACAACCTCGACGCAAGCATCTTCAACCTGAAGGACAACACAATCTACCACAGCGACCGTAACAAATACGGTTACTTCGGTGAAATCCGCTACGACTTCCGCGGCGTGCTCCAGCTCTCAGCTACAGCCCGTCAGGACGGCTCATCCACTCTCAAACAGATGGACGCCTCTTACTTCTATCCCTCGTTCACCGGCGGTCTTATCTTCTCCGAACTCTTCAACATCCAGAGCCCCGTATTCAACTACGGTAAGATCCGCGGTAACTGGGCTAAGGTAGGTAAGGACTGTCCCTCATACCTCTTCAGCAACAACTACAAGCAGTGGCTCACAATGCCCGACTCCGGTTTCGCTGTTGACCCCGGCATCTCATCTGCTGTAACTCTCGTTCCCGAGATGACCTCTACATGGGAAGTAGGTCTTGACCTCCGCTTCTTCAACAACAAGACCCGCCTCGACGTCGCCTACTACAACACTAACGTAGACAACCAGATCGTTTCGGTGCGCGTATCGCCCACATCCGGTAAGATTCTCCAGACCCGTAACGAAGGCGGTATCCGCAACCAGGGTATCGAAGCTACCGTAAACCAGACTATCCTCAGCACCCGCGACTTCGAATGGACCGCTCTGCTGAACTTCTCAATGAACCGTTCAAAAGTTACCCGCCTCCCCGAAGGCCAGCTTGAAATCTCTGACGGTACCACACAGTACGGTGACCTCTATACTTCCTGCTACCTCGGTAAGTCGACCACCGGTATCCTCGGTACAGACTACAAGCGCAACGAAGCCGGTCAGATCCTCATCGACGAAAACGGTTATCCCCTCATCTCGCCTGAAAAGAAAAACTATCTGGGCGACCGCGAACCGACCTGCCTCATCGGTCTCGGATCAACATTCTCCTGGAAAGACCTCTCGCTCTCGTTCCTGCTTGACGGCCGTGTAGGCGGTAAAGTGGCTAACGTGACCGGCCGCTCACTCATGAGCAACGGTATGAGCGAATACATCGCCAAGTACCGCGGTCACAAGATCGTGTTCAACGGTGTCGTAAAACAGGCTGACGGAACCTATGTTCAGAACACCACTCCCGTTATCCTCGATACACAGACATTCAACAACTACATCTACGCTGCCGGTTCAAACTTCATCGAAGACGGTTCTTACCTGCGTATGTCTTACGTGACACTCGCCTACGACTTCGGCAACCTGATGAAAAAGCTCGGTTCTTCCAATCCCATCAAAGGCCTGAAGGCTTCACTGACCGGTCGCAACCTCTTCCTGCTCTCCAAGTACAGCGGTATCGACCCCCAGATCATGCCTGCAGCCAGCAACGGTACCGGCTCAATGGGCATAGACCAGTATTCAGTGCCCTCCACCCGCAGCTTTAACCTCAATGTTAATGTAACCTTCTAATCTGCACCAACCGTGAAATATACCAATATCATAAAAGCAATGTCGCTGGCGGTTGCTGCCGGCATGACACTCTCGGGCTGTAACGATGTCCTCTTCGACAACGTAAACCAGGACCGTGCCCACAGCAATACTGTGGAACTCGGCCTCGCTCCCGTGGTGTTCTTTGCCAACCAGAGCGTCTACGACCATTCCGAATACGGAATCTATATCTCTCAGTGTCTCACCACTATGAGCAAAACCCAGACCGGCGACCGTACATACAAGTTCGGCTGGGGTAACCTCCTCAACATGCAGCGTCACCCCCAGTGGCGTCGTCACTACTACGACATCGGCGTGAACGGCAACGAGCTCATCAAGAACTCCCAGTCGATCAATTCGCCCAACTACGAGCTTATCGCCCGTACGATGATCCTGATGTCGACACAGCTTACCACCGATATGTTCGGCGATATGCCCCGTGTTGAGGTTTATCAGTCAAACAATCCCCACTACGACTCACAGGCTTCCATCTATGCATGGATGTTCGACGAATGCGAGGAACTCATCAAAATGTATGATGATCCTGCAATCACCGAATGTGCCACCAATATCGAGATCACAGCCGAACAGGATCGTCTCTACCACGGCGACCTCAGCAAGTGGAAAGGCCTTGTGCTCGCTGTGAAGGCTCGTCTGCTCCTCCGCAACATTCCTAATGTGGACCGCAGCGCGGCTACATGCCAGAAAGTTGCCGACGCCGCTCAGGCCGCTATCAACTGCTGGCGTTCGGGCGATCTCCTCTACGGATCTTGGTTCGGTAACGAGCCCCGTTACTACTTCGATGGCGGTTCTGACGGTAAGTCCGCTATCTGGGGTCCCGGCAGCCCCCGTTTCGACACATGGCAGAGCTACGGTAACGAACTCGGTTCGGCCGTTCCCTCCAAGTTCTTCGCACAGGATCTGCTCGGCATCTGCAACCCCGGTAGCGAAACCAAGCAGGGCGTATGGGACATGAAGACCGGTTACGGCGCTGACCCCCGTCTGTCGCTCCTCTTCCTCCCCCAGAGCGGTCCTATCTCGGCCTCGAACGAAAACAACAAGATCATGTTCCGCTATCTTGAGAACAATATCGGCGCCGGTCAGGTCTACAAACAGGCTCACTTCCCCATCCTTTACGCAGGTGCTTATGCCGCTGCATCCGATTGCTACAACCCCCTCTTCACAATGGAAGAACTCTACTTCATCAAAGCCGAGGCTCTCTATTGGATGGGTGAAAAGGTTGCTGCCTGCGAACTCGCCAAAGAAGCTACCGAGATGAACATCCAGCGTCACCTCCAGCGCTACCTCGATGACCACAACGGCATGTATCCCTATAAAGATAATGTGCCCAGCGCAGCAGGCGAACAGTGGTTCCCCCTTTATGTCAATGCGTTTCTCAACAACGAGGCGGGCAAGGAAGGCCGTGTTCAGGTTGTGGCTTGCGAAGACAACGGACAGGGTCACTGGTACTTCAACCCCTCTCAGTTCAACCTGTCTGACCTGATGATCCAGAAGTATATCGCAATGTATCAGCAGCCCGAGCAGTGGACCGACATGCGTCGCTATCACTATTCTAACAACCGTAACAACTACGGTATCGGTGATGCCAACGAAATCGTATATCCCACCCTCCGTCGCCCCTACAACCTCTACACTCCGTACTTTGTCGACGGTCTCAGCAACGAGGAACAGGAAAACACCTGGCTCCAGCGTATCAATTACGACCCCGAGACCGAGCCCAAGTACAACCGTGCAGAACTTGAACGCATCGGCGCAATTGTTGGCGGTAACGAAGACCACCACTGGCTGCTCAAACCCATGAACTGGGCGCAGACATACGGACAGCGTAACTCTCTCACCGCTGAATAATCCTCTATCCTCATTCATTAATCTAAACACGAAAAGTAATGAAAATCCAATATAAACTCGGACTCCTCGCCCTCGGTGCCGTTGTTATGAGCTCATGCTCCAAGCACGACATCATCAACGAAGTCGCACCGGTAGGTCAGGCTGTCCCCGAAGCATACTGGCAGCTCAACTCCACTGTCTGCAAAGCCGGCGAATCATTCGGTTTCCAGGGAAAATACAATCCCCATCCCGGCATGGAAATCTCTCGTTCCGAAGTGTGGTATCAGATCGTACGTTCCGAAGAAGCTTCAGTGACTTCGAAACTCGGCGGCACGTCCCTCGGCTATACCCACAAGTCCACAAAGACCGACACTGTACGTTCACTCCAGAGCTGCGCGGTGTTCCCCCACGAGCTCGCACAGTGGGACGGCCGTGAGTTCATAATCGACGGAGAAGTTCCCGTGTCCCGCACACTCTCTCCCGTCAAATGGGCTGATATCGCTACCTGGGACCAGGCCAACTTCGACTCCTACTATCCCGAAGGCTTCGCCAAAGGCTTCCTCCACACAGTTGACAGCCTGCTGACTGATCCCAAATCAACAGCATCTTACTACAACGCTCTCCGTTCGGTGTATATTTCTTACGACTTTACCAACGAACAATTTGCCGCAGTAGGCTTGCCCGAGATTGATATGGAACAGCCTGAAGCTGACAAATCCGACAAATGGTTCTCTACTACTGAAGCTTCAGAAGACGCTCTCGTAGGCTACTATTATTTTAAGGTTGAAGGCGATAAGAACGTGGCTGTTGAAATCAGCAAGGAAGATGGAGCCAACTGGACCGGAGACACTCCCGTCTATCCCGTTTACGCATCGTCCGAATGGCTCTTCTGCCGTTACGACGATAACGCCGGTGCCATCGTTACCAGCGTTCGCGAAGATTGGCTGCCCAAGTTCCATTCGCTCATCGTGCAGATTCCTTTCGAAGACTGGATCTACGACTCCGCCAACTCATGCTATAAGGTCGACTTCTCCCGCAACTACTCGCTCAACGCTGTGTTCCGCGTGTATGATACCAAGGGCGAACAGGGCCAGGCATATGATGTGCTCACTATCAGCATTAACTAATCGGTCACACCCAATTCAATATGAAACTGATCAATAAATTCGCAATACTCGCACTGGGCGCGGCCGCCATGGCGTCTTGCTCGCACCAGTATGACACCTCGAATTACTATCCTTCGGCTGATGTTGACTTCACATATGAAGTGGACGGCGAAGAGTATGTACTTGACTTCTACGTGGTGTCGACCATCAAGTTCAACAATATTTCATCAAAAACCGGCGCATACCGCTGGGACTTCGGCGACGGTACCACCAGCACCGAGGCTTCTCCCTCACATAAGTATGAGACCGCGGGCATGTACAAGGTGACACTTTCAATCGAAGGAATCGGTACCCGTACATATCCCCTGATGATCAACGACATCACTCCCTCCCTGACTGTCGCTACCCAGAGCACCGAAATCGTCGAGTTCAACAACACTGAACTCACTTTCGCTCTCGAACTTCCCAATCCCGAGAATCTCCCTGTCAAATATAAATGGATCTTCCCCGAAGGTACAACATATATTGACGGAACCCCGGCAACAGAATTCGAGGGAATGACACACGAAGATGGTACAACCGATTATCCTCAGGCGGTCAAGTTCCGCAACATAGGTTCGCAGCGTATTGAAATCCAGACCACTTTCGACACCCGCGAAAACGGTAAAGAACGTCGTCTTGCCGATGCTTTCCTGAATGTTCAGGTTGGTGTTTCAGAACCTGCTCCCACTCTCTACTACGCAGAACGCGGCGGTAACATCAAGGCCATGAAGATCCTTGATAATATACCCGAAGGCTCCAAGGTAATGCCCTACGACATGGGCGTTTCGAGCGGTAGCACTGTTTACAACCTCGCTTGCAACTCCATGCCGGTCAAGACCGACAATGGTGAAGAAGGCGAAGGTGAAGAAAACGCCGCTTCAGCTCCCGCACGTGCCGCTGCCGGCATGGAAGACTGGATCTATATCCTCGACGCCGGTAAGCAGTACTACTACATCAACGATGAAAACGGTGTGCTCGGCGACGGTAACATCACCGCTATGCGTGCCGACGGTACAGGTGTGAACGTCGTGATCACCAACGTAGGTGGTGCAGCGTTCAACGATCCATACCGCGCGTTCATCGAAGGTGCTTCCAACCTCTGCTACTCTGACCGTAACACCGGCTTCACACGCATTGATTGTGCTACCCGCGGTGCTGTTGAAGGCAAGGACTCCGACAACCGTCGCGGCAACTACGTGATGACCAACGAGAACACCCCCTTCAAGGATCAGGGTATCTCCTGGGGTGCCGCTACCAACGGTATCTATAAGGACAAAAACGGCTGGTGGTGGGTCGGCAAGTTCTTCAACGGTTATGGTATCTTCCGTTTCAAGGATTCCGATATCTATGCCAACGAGACCGAAGCCAAGAAGCACGGCAAGCCCTCTGAAGTTCTCCTCTCAGGTACCACTACATCTACTTTCGCTGTCGATGAAGCCAACGGTCGCTGGTATGCATGGCAGTCGCGCCCCACTCAGGCATTCCTCGAACTCCCCATTGTTGATTACACCGCTACAGTTAAGACCAGCGATGCCACCAAGACCATCAACATGGATTGCACACCCGATAACACCACTGCTGAAGAAGGCCTCTTCGTGACTCAGATGGCTATCGACAACAATACCGGTAAGGTTTACTTCTGCTTCCGCCCTGAAGCAACCGACGCTTCCGGCATCCACGCCGGCATCGCCGTTTACGATCCCGCAACCGGAGTTATTACCAACTATGGTGACTCCTACGATCTCGGTACCGGTATTGTAATCAATCCTTCGCTGACCAAACTTTTCTAAGCCTGGTGGCTCGAAAAGCAGCCCATTAATAATCCAAAGGTAGTGCCCGAAAGGGGGCGCTACCTTTGGCTATCTATAAATATTTTCCGTTACGCAAAATATGAAACAACTTCTCAACAAGCTTTTGTGCGCCGCTACGGTCTGCGTCGCTCTTGCCTCGGCTCCCTCTGCTTCGGGTGTCGAGCTCCGCGAGCACCGTGCCGTGTGGTGTACACCTTATCTTTCTGACTGGCCCTCGTCTGCCATCACTTCAAACAACGCCCAGCGTCACAAGGATATTCTGATAAAGAATCTGAACAATTACAAAAGTCAGAACGTCAATGTGATTTACTACCATGTGCGTTCCATGTGTGATGCTGCCTATGATTCGAAATATGAACCCTGGTCGAAAGGCGTGAGCGGCACACGCGGCAAGAAACCCGCTTTCGACCCCTTTGAATACCTCATTCAGGAAGCGCACGCACGCGGCATCGAAGTGTATGCGTGGCTCAATCCCTACCGTTACTGCGGACAGTATGCACATGAGGACACCCCCCTCAACTATAATAACACACATCCCGAATGGCTCATAGTTCAAAGTAAGGAAACCATCCTCAACCCTGCGCTTGAAGAAGTGAAGCAGCGGATCGTCGATGTCGTTATGGATATTATGGACAAATACGAGATTGACGGGGTGGTTTTCGACGACTATTTTTATAGCAATCCTACCCCCATGTCGCTGGACGAGGATTTATACAAAGAAGCCAAAAAAGCTGATTCTTCCATCGGATCACAACTCGAATGGCGAATCGCCAACGTCAACAGCATGATCAAGCGCGTTCACGACGCCATAAAAGCTCGTGCACCGTGGATGACATTCGGTATCAGTCCGGCCGGTGCCGCTTCTCCTCCCAACATCAAAAGCTACGGACTCGAACCTTGTCCCGAAAGCGACTGGCAGTATAGCTCCATCGCTTCCGACCCTATTTCCTGGTATGCAGCCGGTATTGTCGACTATATGTCTCCCCAGATTTACTGGCCCAACAAATTTAAAAACGTACAGCAGTGGTGGGCCAAGGCTGCACAGCGCTTCAATCGCCATCTCTACAGCTCTGTCTCTCTGAGTGATTTCAGCACTTACGGTGGTGAGGAATACAACTCGGAAGTGCTCATCGCCCGTAATTCACTCCCTGAAAATGAAAGCGGTCTGGTGTTCTTCACACATAAGACTTATATAAACGCAACGGAAAAAATCAACGGTCAGATTCTCTCTCTCGGCGATCAGCTTGCCGCAGATGCATTCTCAACTCCCGCACTCGCTCCTATCCGTAACTGGAATAATGTCTACGCACCGGTGATGACAGCTAACGTCCGCCGCGATGGAGCTAATCTTGTGTGGGATGAGGTTCCGGGCATGCGTTACACCGTTTATAGCTTCGCTCCCGGCGAGGAGCCTATGACTCTTGGCGTGAATTTCGTGCAGGCTTGCTATACAAACTCGCTTGCTATACCCGAAGGCATGGAAGGCAATACGTTCGGTGTCTGCGTATATGACCGTTACAACAACGAGTATCCTATGCTCCTCGAAGGAGCTGCCGTGGCCACAGCTAAACCCGCTGAACTCTCTTATCCTGCCGACGGGCAGGAAGCTGCCGCTCTGTTCGATTTCACTTGGGAGCCCACAAAGAATGACAATATCCTCGAAGTAGCCGCTGATGCTGATTTTTCAGACGTGCTCGGTGTGATTTCCACCCGCTCGAATGCGGTTAATTCAGCTAATATCTCCGGACTCGAAGGTGGTAAGACCTACTACTGGCGCGTCCGTACACACCCTGTCAACTCTACGGCCACGGTTTCCGCTGTCCGTAGCTTCACTGTCGCTGAAATAAAAGTCCTCGCTCCGGAAGGAACGGATGTTGTCGAAAATCCTGTTATTTCATGGACTCCGGCTTACACCGGCGCACAGTACGTGGTGGAAGTAGCCCGCAAATCCGATTTCAAGAACATCGACTTTCAGGCTACGACTACCGAATCCTCTGTCGAAGTGCCTCTCGGCAACCTGTACACCGGATACACCTACTACGTTCGCGTGACAGCGGAACGCGACGGACGCACTTCTCAGTCGGCTACAGCTCAGTTCGGCACTGCCGACAAGGTCTACGGCAAACCCTCGTTTGTCAATCCGGCCGTTGCCAACAGCGTATTGCATGCCAACGAGGCTATTGTGGTAGACGATTGGAGCGGAATGGAAAGTCTTGTAATTCAGATTTCTTCAACTGAAGATTTCCCCACCCGCACAAGTTATAAAACCACCTTACGCAAGGGCGCGACAACTTCACCCGAACTCAGCACTATCAAAGTCAACGGCAAAAAACTGGAGGACGGTGCGAAATATTATGTGCGTGCCTACGGTCAGTATTATACACAGGCCACAGGCTCCAAGATTCAGGAGACCGAACCTTGTGTGGAGACCTTCACATACAGTGCCGAACTTGGAGCAGCCGATGTAGTTGCTGATGCTGAAGGCGTGTATATCGAGAGCGAGACTCTCTATCTCCCCGCATCTGGTGTGAATGTAGATGTATATGCCGCCGACGGCACATGCATGATGTCCTTCGACCGCGCTCCCCGCACGGTAGCACTCAGTCAGCTTCCCGCCGGTTTCTATATCGTGCGTGCCGGCAGCGTGACCCTCAAGTGGGTTAAGTAAAATTAATTAAATAAGTAACTCTTAAAAATTAGCTGATATGAATTTGAGCAGGATTGATGCGGGAAT
>CAMWNG010000064.1 GCA_947175575.1 uncultured Bacteroidales bacterium
ACGCTGACTTCGAGAAAATAATGTCCCCGCAACGCATGGAGCGTTATGTCACGGCGTGTGGAGGCGACACCCGCAAGGCGATGACGCTCTACCGCTATAATCTTCAGGTTTCGCAGGAGATGTTTGCCATAGTCAGTTGCTTCGAGGTCGCATTGCGTAATGCCATTGACCGTAAATTAACCGAGAACTTGGGCGATGAATGGTTGCGTGATTCCATAATGCCCGACGGCGTATTCGCAGAACCGATTTTGAGAAAGACACGCGACATCATAACCTTCGCACACCGCAAGTTACAGCAATCGCAATCTTATACACACCACAAGCTGTTGGCTGAAATGGAATTCGGTATCTGGAAATATATGTTCTCGCCCGTGCAATACCGTGTGACAGGGCGCAACCTCCTTTCCATTTTTCCCAACAAACCGCGCTCATCAAGAGAGATGCAGTATAATCAGACCTATATCTTCAATGAGCTGGATAAGGTCAATTCCCTGCGCAACCGCATAGCACACCACGAGACTATCTGTTTCGCCTCCCGTACATCCACAATCGACACATCTTATGTGATAAACATCTACACTAAGATCAGGATCCTCTTTTCATGGATGGATATTGACAGCAACTCGTTGCTATACGGCTTGGATCACATCAACCGCGTCTGCGCTCAGATAAATCAGTTGAAGAACGGATTGTGATAATCTCCACATCGGACATTAATCAGAATAATCCGGAGTATTACGGACATATTGAACAATTACCTTTTTTGTTGAAAAACTATCTACGCGGTTAGATGGCAGTAGCCCTAACCCAACGCGACAACGCAAAGCATCTTATATGTGTGGCGGACGTGGTTACTCGTCGCAGTAGTGTTTGAGGACGCGGCGGTAGGAGTTGAAGATCTTGCTCTTGGAGATGAAGCCGTAGTAGAGGCCGGTCTGGTCTACTACGGGCAGATTCCATGCTCCGGTTTTGTCAAACTTATCCATCACGGAGTCCATGCGTTCGCCGATTATGATTTTCTCCGGCGGGATGGTCATGAACGAAGCCACGTTCATCTTGCGGTAGAGGTCGGGGCGGAACATGATGTTGCGGATGTCGTCGAGTTGCACCACACCTTGCAGGATTCCGGCTGTGTTAAGCACCGGGAAGAGGTTGCGGTTCGATCGCGAGATAGTGTCAACCATGTCTTTCAGGGTCATTTCAGGTGTGACGCTCAGAAATTCAGTCTCTATCACAGAATCCATCTTGAGCAGCGTCAGCACAGCCTTATCCTTCTGGTGGGTGAGCAGTTTGCCCTGTTTGGCCAGACGCATGGTGTAGATGGAGTAGGGCTCGAAGATCTTGATGGTGCCGTATGAGATGGTCGACACGATCAGCAGCGGCAAGAACAGCGAGTAGCCGCCGGTAAGTTCGGCAGTGAGGAAGATTGCCATCAGCGGTGCGTGCATTACCCCGGACATCACTCCCGCCATGCCGATCAGGGCAAAGTTTTTGGTGCTCAGCACCATGTCAAGGCCAAGCAGATTGAACACGAACGCATAGAGGAATCCGGTCAGGCAGCCCACATAGAGCGATGGTGCGAATGTGCCGCCCACGCCGCCGGCGCCGTTCGTGGCCGATGTGGCGAACGCCTTGGCCAGAATCACCGCAAGGATGAACACGACGAGAAACCACACGTTGGAGCCGTCGGCATAGAACATCGATCCCGAGAGAATCGACCGTGCATCGCCTCCGAGCAGACACATGATGGAATCGTAACCTTCACCATAGAGCGGGGGCAGCAGGAACACAAGTCCTGAAAGAATACAGCAACCAATGGCGGTCTTTACCCAGGGCCGGGTCTGGAAGCGTCCGAAGAAGTTCTCCATCATGTTCATCACCTTGGTGAAATAGAGCGACGCCAGTCCGCACACCACGCCCAACAGGCACACCAGCGGGATGCGGTCTACGAAAAAGCCCTCGCTCTGGATGAAGAAGAATTCAAACGAGAAACCGGTGTAGATATAAGCGATCGTAGCCGATGTTATAGCCGAGATAAGCAGGGGCATCACCGACACCGTGGTGAGGTCGAGCATCAGCACCTCAAGCGTGAACAGCATGCCGGCGATAGGGGCCTTGAAGATGCCGGCGATGCCTGCCGCAGCTCCGCAACCCACAAGAATCATAAGCACACGCGGCGACATGCGGAATGCCGATCCGATATTCGATCCGATGGCTGAACCTGTGTACACGATGGGACCTTCGGCTCCCACCGATCCGCCGAATCCGATCGTCACGGACGACGCGATGAGCGAAGTGTACATGTTGTGCCGTTTCAGTCGGCTTTTGTTCTGCGATATGGCCCAAAGCACCCGTGTGACGCCGTGACTTATGTTGTCCTTCACGATATACCGTACGTAGAGCGCGGTGATCACCACGCCTAGGGTAGGGAGCAGAATGAACAGGAGATTGCCGGAATGTTGGTCGATATGTGCCGTCAGGAGCCCCGAGATATGATGGATTAGAAATTTAAGCAACTGCGCGGCCAGTCCGCCCACAACGCCTACCACAAGAGCCAGAAAAACCAGGAACTTGCGTTCGGAAATGTGTTTCTGGCGCCATGTCACAAGCCGCAGAAACCATGCGTGTATCTTCGAGTCGTGGATGTAGCGCTGTGTCATAGGCCTTGTCCGGTGATGATTGTGTTGACTGTGTGGAACATTATCTTGAGATCGACGCCTATCGAGACGTTCTCGATGTACAGGAGGTCGAACGGTACACGTTCGATCATCTGGTCGACCGACGAGGCGTAGCCGAATTTCACCACGCCCCATGATGTCAGTCCGGGCCGCACCTGATGCACCAGTGAATAATGCGGTTCGCGCTGCTCGATCAGATCTACGAAGAACGGCCTTTCAGGACGCGGTCCCACCATCGACATGTCACCGCGGAAAACATTCCAGAACTGGGGCAGTTCGTCCATACGGTATTTGCGCAGGATAGCTCCGACACGGGTTATGCGAGGGTCGTTCTCGCTGCTCAGAGCCGGGCCGTTGGTCTCGGCATTCACGCACATCGACCTGAATTTGTAGATGGTGAAAAGCCTCTTGTGGTAGCCCACGCGCTGTTGGCGGTAGAGCACCGGTCCGCGGCTGTCGAGCTTGACCGCCACGGCGAGCACGGCGAACAGAGGTGACAGCAACAGCAGGGCAAATCCGGAGAACAGGATGTCGAACACCCTCTTCAGGTTAGCAGTGGCAGGCGTCATGTTCGGCGCCGATATGTTTATGAGCGGTTCGCCGGCCACATTAGTGAACCGCGACCGCGATGTGATCAGTGAATAGATACCGGGACTTACAAATATGCTCCGGTTGAGCGGATAGAGTTTCGATAGAAGCTGGAGCGTGTCTTTCAGATCGGTGGTCTCGATGGTCAGGATCACAGCATCCACCTCCATCGCGGCTATCCGTTCCGGAATGTCATTCATGGTCGTCGGATTCATTTTGCCTATGACTTTGAACGTCGGAATGCTCTTGGAGCTGCGCGGCATGAGCCGTCGCTCGAGCTTGTCGGCTGCTTTATCCGGTCCGATGATCACCGCGGTATATGTACCGCCCGCCTTGCGCAGATAGCGACGCTGTGCCAGAGTGATTATCGTGCGGCCTATGTAAGGCAGTCCCCACAACAGCGTCCAAAGCACCACAAGCTGGATGTAGTTGGCCAGATGATCAGGGAGGTAGTTGTTTATCAACGCTCCGAAGAATACGGCCATCGTACAGATGAAACTGTTGATCACCGAATTTTTGAAATCATCCAGACGGCTCCGGTGCGTCACGTCGTTATAGTAGCCAAACAGAGCGGATAGTCCTACGTAAAGCAGAGGTATGGTTATGAGACCTATCTGGATATGACGGTCGAACAGTAGCCAATCGAGTAGCTCACGGTTTTCGATTCCGTCGGGAAGATGACGATAGCGGTATATGTCGAATACCATCATGCCCGCGAAAGCGGTGATGAAATCGGACAATGCGTAAAGCATCCGGAGCATGATGGTTCGTGATTTATTCATTTCCTGATGATTTTGAACAGTCCGCCGTCTGAAATTTTGATTATCGTTGACGGTTTGGTCGACGGGGCTTCGTCGCGGCGGCTCGTACATACGTAATCCACGGCTTCAAGTATTTCAGGTGCTATTTCGTTGAACGACATCGGAGCCGGTTGCCCCGAGATATTCGCGGAGGTGGACACCACAGGGCCACGCATCGCACGGCAGAGCGCGGCTGAGAATTCCTCCCGGGTGAGCCTTACGGCAAGCGATCCGTCTTCGGCGGTAAGGTTGGGCGCGACATTGCGTCCGCGGTCGTATATGATGGTTATAGGGTCGACACTCACGTCGATAAGCTGTTCGGCCACTTCGGGCACATTTTCAACTACCGAATCAAGCGCGGCCAGCGAGCCCACCAGAGTTATGAGGGCCTTGGCATCAGCTCTCCGCTTGATTTCATAGACCTTGGCCACAGCCCCGCTGTTGCGAGCGTCGCATCCTATCCCCCAGATGGTGTCGGTGGGATAGAGAATCACTCCTCCGCGGCGCATGGTTTCCACTGCGCGAGTTATGTCCTGCGACATTTCCGGTGTAATCATAACAGCGACTTGGGTTTTGTGGCTTGAAAATCCTTGAGATATTCCGGAGTGGAGTAGGCGAGGTCGATGAATTTCCGCGATGCGAAATCACGTTCTGCCAGCGCGATCATATCCACCGCCAACGGCACCACATCCGGCACGAACACGGCATTCGGAGCCGTGATGACATCGCGGGCCTTGTCGCTCCCGTCGCCGAAGAACAGCACCGGACGTCCTGTGGCAAGGAGTTCGCCGTATGAATCATTGTCAAGAATCAGAGGGCGGGGCGACATGAGCGCGTTGAGTCCGAAGTCGTATGCGGCTGTGAACACTTCCATCCGTCGTGCGTCAATCATTGGCACCAATATCGAATCAGGGTCTACATCATCCGTGGAGAACATCACGCGCGTAGCCATCAGTTCGAGGGTGCTGATGCCTATGAGCGGAATGTCGAGCGCGAAAGCAAGACCCTTTGCTTCGCTGAGACCTATACGCAGCCCGGTATAACTCCCGGGACCTACTGACACAGCCACGGCATCAAGATGCAGTTCGCGTTCGGCCGCGAAGTCGAGACACTTCTTAATGAAATCGCTCAGAAGCGCGGCATGGTTACGCCCCTCGAAATTCTCGGCATGGCAGAGAATCTGACCCTCGGCGGTCAAGGCTGCCGAACATACGGCGGTGGTGGTATCTATATTTAAAATAACAGCCATGGCATATTACATCTTTTGCTGTTAGCAAAGTTAGGCAAAAAGTGCGAGATGTACAAATTTTATTCCGCACTCGTCATTGTCAACGCGCCAGCGAGAGGTTCATGCTGATGCCGTAGGAGGTGTTGGTGGTGGGGTAGGCGGAGGTGGTGACGATGGGCGAATTGACCTGATGGTCGAAATAGGCCGAGAGAGTCACGCGTTTCGATAGGATGTAGGACGCCGTGAAGTTGATGTTGAGGGTGTTGGTGCCCGATGTGGGCTGGGTGTAGTTGCCTTCGATACGGCGTATCAGCGACTGATTGTGGTTTATGCCCACCTCGGCGTTGAGCGTGAGGTCGTTCGATATTCCCTGCTGGGAGCCTTTCATTTTCAGCACCGTATTGAAGCCCACTATCTTGTATCCGGCTCCGATCTTGATGGAGCGCGTGGACGCTTCCACCACCTGTCCGGCCGCCGAGTTAAGGGTGAGAGTACGCTGGTCGCGGTATTCGGCATTGAGCTGGAGGTCGTTTTTAAGGGTGGCCTTGACGCCGATGAGTGGCGCGAAGCGTTCGGTAATGGCTACCGACGAGATGTTGAACGGCGATGACGGAATCGGGTTGCCCGTGAGTTCGTCGAGTGTGAAACCGAGGTCTCCATCGCCGGCCGACAGCCAGTTGAGATAAGAAGTGTACGACCCCACGGAATATGTGCACTGGTATGCGTGGCTGAGTGTGAATGCCTTGAAGATATTGCGCATGTTGCCCATATTGATCAGGCCGTCGTAGGTTATGCGCCAGTTGGGAAGAACGGAGGAGAAGGACGGGAAGGGGGTAAGCCACTGCTTATGAGGGTTGCGTCCGGTATAAGCGGCCATGAATGCGGGAATAAGCACGTCTGACGATGTTTCGCTTACGGTACCGACCTCGGGGTCGTACGGCAGTCCGGCCTGAGGCAGCGAAGACATGAATCCGCCCTTGGGATAGTCTACACCGTGGTAGCCGCTCTCGATACGTCCGCGCATTATATGGATGTATTCGAGGAAATTGTTGAACGCGCCGGATTCGTAGCCGTTGTCGGCTTTCGATGATCCGAGAGCCGTAGCGAGAGCCGCGGAGGTCATGGTGAAGGAGCCTGAGTAGGTTGTGGGCATGTCGGCGTACATGAACTGCTTCTGGGTGTTTCGGTTGTCGGTGCGGTTGAATGTCAGCTGCACTTTGAAGCCCTTGAAGAGTTCGAAATTCGCTTCAATATTGAATTCATTCGTACGAGCCATCACGGCAGGGGAGGTCTGTCCGTCGTCGGTTATGAGCCACCCGCGCTGCATTGCCTTGTCGAGATAGTCCTCGCCGGCGAAACCGAAAGCGAAATCAAGACCCGGGGCCATGGGGCCGTAGGCAGTGGACTGTCCGAAGATATCGCCGATATTTGGATTGAAAAGCGGGAACGTCATGTTGCGCACGCGACGGTATTTCACGGCAATGTTTCGCGGTGACATGATTACGCGCAGCGCGTATTCGCCGATGTCCTGCAGCAGGCTCTTCTCGTCCTTGTTGACTTCCACGATGGTGAATTTCAGCGTCTGGTCTCCCTTGTTCAGAATCTCAACGGAATTCTGGTCGATGATCTTCATATCCACCACCACGGGAGTGCCTTTCTGGTCGGTGGCGGTCACCTTGACTTTAGGTACGCGCAAGTTGTGCTTGATGGTCAGAGTGGTGGAATCGTTGGGGAGTTTGTATGAGCGTTCGAATTTTTTCGGTTTGCGCTGCGATGCCGCGCTTGTCTTTCGGGCGTTGGCAAATCGTTTATTGACTTCTTTCAGGAGATTTATCTTGTTATAGAATGTCTCGAAATTAATGCGTCCGTCAGCGTTCCATGTAGCTTGAGAAGCTATGGTATTGCCAAGTTTGATGTCGTCGACTGTGGCGCCGCGGTCCCAACGGTATGTGGCGGTGTAGCTCACTGATCCGGTGAGGAAGTCGATGGCGGGAATCTTCGAGAACGGAGCCTTATACTGTGCGGTAAAGGTCTGATTGTAGTTCCAGGGTGTGCCGAATGACAGGATCGACTGCCATACGGTGTCTTTCCATTCGCGGTATTCATCGGGGAAGAGGCGGCGGTTCACCGCGCCCATAGTCTCTTCGATGCGAGCCTGGGTGTTCGACTGGAATGAGAGCGTCAGACTCTTGATAATGTTCCATGAAAGAGAAAGCTGTCTGTTCCACAGGAAGTTCTTGGAGACAGATACCGGCAGCTGGAACATGACGTCCGTCTCGCTTCGGGTCTGCTGTTCGTAGTAGTAACGTGTGAGGTTGGTAAGGAACGAGATATTATTGGGAAGATACTGAATCTCCCAGTCCTTGAAGAATTTAAGGTTCTTGTTTTTGGAATTGATGAATCCGAACGGTTTCAGCGGCTTGAACATCGGAGAATAATTGTATGCGAGCGAGCCGCGGTAGTCGTTGGTGTATTCGTATTCGGTGGTCGGATTTGTCTTGTTCTGTTTGGTGAACGAGAAGTTGATGGTGAAGTTGGAGGGGTCCCATGGCATCGGACGCTTCGACTTGACATCGAATTTCAGGCCGCTGATTGAGAAGTTCTGAATGGTGGTGCGGTCAATGGCGTAGGAGTTGATGGAGTCGCGCTGCGCTTTGGTGGTGCAGTCGTCGAGAGCGTCCTTGAGCAGTACGTCCTGATCGAGTGGATTATATTTAGGAGAAACCTTTTCCTTGCTTACCGAGTAATAAATGGGTGCGCGGAGCTTGGCAGCCTCGGGGAGGAAACGCCCGAGGTCGCCTTGTACGGCTACGTTGTATTGTTCATAGTCGTCCATGCGGCGTTCGTTAAGACTCTGATCCACCGAGCCGAAGCCGGCAGTCTCGACATGTGCGCCGAAGTTAACCGTGGCCACGTCCGACATGTTGAGTGTCGCATTGACTTTTCCTGCCCAACCTCCTGATTCGTTGAAGTCGGTAACCTTGAGTTCGTTGACCCAGACGATGCCGGCCTTGGTGTGTGCCGAATGGTTGCGTACGCCTATGAGCATCACGCGCACGTCGCTGAGTGAAGGATTGCCGAGCACGCTGATGGTGTTCTGCTGATTGTCCGGGTCGCGCGACGAGAACACTACGCCATAGCCCACGCCGGCCTGTTCTTCGCGTTTGGCCACATTGCGCTGCTGTTTGAGGTCGACGAGCGATTGCAGGTTGAAGTCGACGAAGTTAGCCATGGGCCACACCTTCGCGCGGTCGACGGGGTTGTCGTAATATTCTCCGTGGGGTGTGAGCTGAAGGGGTACTTCATATTCATAATAGTTGTTCTTTACATCCGAACCCAGGCGGATGAAGAGTGACAGATCGCCGGAGCGGAGGTCGGTGACATCGTCGATGAGACTTTCGGCGTGCACCCACATCTGCATGCGGCTGTAGTTGCGGAGGTCCTGCTGGGTGTTGCGGTAGACGGCGCGTGCGTCGCCGGCATCGAGACCCGTGACCTTGAGCGACATGGACTGTTCGTTGAGCTGTACGATCTGGCTCTGTCCGGGGTCGGAAATACGTGTCACACCGGGAGGCAGGACATAGTTGACCGGCTCGCGTCCGGCGTTTTCCTCGATATTCACAACTGAAATGTCGAGCTGGCCTTCGGCGGGCGAATCACCGCGGTTATTGAGGTTGAAGGTGTACGGACGCCATTCGCCGCGCACGAGTTCGAAAGTGGCGAAGCGCAGGTGCGTGGTCTTTTTGAACCCGGTCATGAACATTCGGGCGAAACGGATGGTCGAGAAGTCTGTTATGGAACCCACCACGCGCTCATAGTCCTGAAGGGGTATCTTGAACTGATACCATTCCACAACAAGGTTGGAGTCGTTGCGGGTGCGGACAGTGCTCACCTGTTTGTCGGTGATATAGTTCTTGCCCACCACGAGGTCCTCGGGGCGGATGGACACCTTGTACTGGAAGTAGCGTTCGTATTCGTTCAGCGTATTGTCCTGATTGATGTCCTCGACGTCCGGAGTGGCGCGCGATGTCTGGTAGAGGGGGTCGGATGAGTCTTCGGGCGAGAGCGAGTTGCCTTCCACACCGTTGTAGCGTTTGTAACGGTCGAGGATTCCGAGGCGCTGTTCATCGTAGTCGTATCCGCGATAGAAATGATAATTGTCGCCGGCTGGGTCGTTCAGGGGCGAGAACGGGTCATTCTCCATGCGGCTGAGGACGTCGGGCGAAACCCGGGCGCGGAAGCGGTCGAGATAATCCTGATAGGAGGGGAAAAGATACTCGTCACTGTTGGGGAGACCGTCGAGGCCCACGTCCTGTGCCTTGCGGGCGCCGTTTGCGTTGTCGAATGAATAGGTCAGGGAGTTCTGCGACGAAACGCGTCCCCAGACAGTCTCTTTGAGATATTGGTCGTTACCGTCGACAGGAATACCGTTCTCATAGCTTTTCAGACCGTCCTTCAGGATATCTTCCGATATTTCGCCGAAGTTGATATAGAGGTCGCCGCCTTCATAGTTCGGATTAGATTCGTCAAGGAACGGATTGAGGAGCCAGAACTGGAGATATTCGATATTCGACTGCTCGAAGTTGGTGTTATCCATCTTGCGCATTATGCCGCCCCAGCGTTTTTCGGGGAAGAGCAGATTGCCTTGGTCGTCGATGTCTGTGGCGTCCAGATTGTACGGACCGCGTTCTTCGGGATAGAACGAAAGGTTGAGGGTCTGGATGGTGTTGGATTCGCCGTAGGTGAGTTCGCGTCCCGGGAAAATCTCGTAACTTGTGACTTCGCGGACGTAAGGGTTCGACAGCTGCTCGAGGTCGCTTTTGATGTAGCCCGGTGCGAGCGACGAATTGCGGGAGGTGAACATCCGGTCGATGTAGTACCAGTTGAGCAGGGCGCGGTTTTTGCCGTAGTCGACGTTATCGCTCAGCGCAGCTTCCGGGAAGAGTGCGTCTTTACCCGGGTCGTACGGCGTGGAGGCGAGGGTCCAGGAGTAGGGGGAACGGAGGTCTATGCCGGTCTGGGTGTTTTCGAAATCGTCCATGTAGCTCGAGCCGCGGTTGGAGCCGCTCTTCTGGCTGTGCGGCAGCAGCTTGGCATATTCGGCGGTGAGGTTGAGGTGCGACGGCTGAGTGGCGTTCACCGTGGGAATCTTGTTGAGCAGATTGGTGAGCCACATGAAGTCTTTGTTGTAGGAGAGGTTCAGGCCCAGCATGGTGTTGTTGACCACCTCGTCGCCGATATTCACTTTTTCGGTCAGGCTTTTCTCCGAGAAATGCAGCATGGTTGCACCCACGTTGAGGTCTTTGTTGAACTGGTACTGAAGGTCAAGTCCGAGCAGCGACTTGCGTTGCATCGAGAAGAGCGACTGGTTTTCGAGAGTCACCGATATGCTCTGGCCGGAGTCTATGATGGACTGGTTGGTGATGGTCACGATGCCCATGGCGTAGTCCACGGTATAGTCCGAATTTTCTGTGAGCTGCACTCCGCCGGCCATCACTATCACGGAACCGCGCGGCACATTCATGGCATTGAGGCGAATCTGAGACCCCGCCGATGCCTGATATTCGCCTGAAAGGATGAATTTGTTCTTGTCGGCGAACTGACGGGCGACCGTTAGCGTGGAGTCGTAGAGTTCCTGATAGCAGTACTGGTCGGCCAATGCGTCATTATTTATCTGTTTTCGCAACCACGAACCGAAAGGTTCAACAACCGGGAATATCACCTTGCCCTGCGATGCGAGGATTGTGTAGCCTTCGACATAATCGAAGAAACCGTCGGGGTTGGACTCCTGGTTCGAATCGATGCGGTCAAGGTTCATCACCTGAAGGAGCGACTTGTTGTTGAGTCCGGGAACGGGAAGGTAGTTGATCTGAGTGCCGGTGGTATCGCTCAGATATTTGATGTTTAGTTTAAAATTGTTTTTCTGAATCTGATAGCCTCCGAGAGCATATACGTTTTTCATCATCAGTTTCCACATCGGTTGTGAAGTGGAGGCTGTGGTGCTCTTGAGCATCTTGACATAGAGACTCTGGTCGGTGGTGGTGATGTCCGACGAGAATTCACCGACCTGATAGACTTGTCCGCGATAAGTGTATTCAAAGGCCACACCGAGCACCTCGTCGGCGTTCAGCGCGCTTTTGATGGATATATAGCCGAGGGTGGAGTTGAGGGTGTACTCCGACGATGACAGCAGTCGGGCACTTTCGACTTTTTCGAAAGCCGTGCCACCCACGATGCCGTATGCCTGCAGCGGTTCGAGTGCCTGGGTCACGGTGTTTATGTTTCGCGCCCCGGGGTAGTCTGTCTTGATGATCTGGAGAAGATTGTTGGAGGAGTTGGAGGGGACGTCCTGCGCGTGGTTCGGAGTCCAGTAATCCGACGAAAGGGTGGAGTTTTCGCCGAGGTCCTGCCATGCCACGATGTTTCGTGCCTGATCGTAACGGCCGGTTTTGTTGGTGACCCAGACCTCGACGCGGGTGATGCTGATGCCGCCGCCTACGTACGGCAGTCTGGAAGCGAATTCGTCATAGTGGTCGTGGAAATACTGAGCCAGGAAATAATGGCGGTTTTGGTCGTACTGGTCAGCATTTACAGTGAATTGTGTGGTCTGCACGCCACCTTTGGTGTTGACGGTCTTTGACTCCGAATTCTGCTGCGAGACCAGTCCGGTGACGGTGAGTTTGCCGAACTGCAGTTTCGCTTTCACGCCGAAGAGTGCCGTGGAGCCTCGGATAAGGCTTGATCCTGTTGTCATGCTCACGTTACCGGCCTCGATATTTTTGACTATATCGTCCTCCTTGCCTTCGTATGCCAGCTTAAGGTTCTTGGAGTCGAAATCGAACGTGGCATCGGTATTGTAGGTCATGTTGAACTTCATGCGGTCGCCCACGCCGGCATTGATTGTAGCCTGAATCTTCTGGTCGAAATCGAAATATGTCTTGCGGCGTGCGGTCAGCGCAAGCGAGGGGTTGTCGGTGAAGTTGCTCTTGATGCCCATGTTCAGCTGCACGGATCCCTGAGTTTTCAGGGAAACACCGCCGGGGCCGAAGATTTTTTCCAATGGACCGAGGGCGAAGTTCATGTCGAAGATGTTGAACGGCTGCTTCTCACTGTCGTTTATCAGTCCGAGATTACGGTCGCGGAAATACTGTTGCATGGAGCGGCGCAGCTGCCAGTTGTTGTACTGCTCGGCCGTAAGCATGAAGGGCGGAGCGATGTCGAGTCCTCCGAGGCGTGTGTGCACCACATAGCAACCTGTGGCGGGATCGTATTCTGCTTCGGTAAGTATGTTTGACGGCGTGCTGAGATCGTAGCCGAGTTCAGCGGCCATGAGGTCGTCGTAGTTGCGCGGAACAGTAGGGGGAACAGCCGGCAAGGGGAGTCCGGCCGAATCGGCTGCGGATGCCCCGGATGTCATCGGGAAGGCCGGAGGAGCCGGACTCTGGATCTGAGGCGTATAATACTGACCCGACAGTACGGAGGGCAACACGAACATCAGCACCGCCACCAGAGTGATGACAGTGCGCCAGAGGCTGAATCCGTTAGTCGGTGAGGTATGTGAGCGCTTGACTGGTCTATTCATTAAAAATCAGCGCCCGCGGGTGTAGGGTGACCGGTTTTATAACATGGTCATCGCCCTCTTGATGGCTTTTTCGACCGAAGTGTCCGGTGCCTCCTCGAAAATCTTTGTGAGAATCTTCTGAGAGGCCGGTCGCGGGAATCCCAAAATCACCAGGGCTTCCAACGCTTCATCGAATGCCGGAGAACTTGCTCCGCGAGGCTGCTCTAATAACGCAGACGGTACGGCTTTTATTTTATCCTTAAGATCAACAATTATGCGTTCGGCGGTCTTTGCACCTATGCCTTTGACGCTTTTTAACCTTTTTACGTCTCCTGAGGCAATGACAGCGCCGAGTTCAGAGGCCGCGATTGCCGACAGAATCAACCGTGCGGAAGCCGCTCCGACTCCAGACACGCCGAGCAGAAGACGGAACATCTCGCGCTCGTCCTCGGTCAGGAAGCCGTAGAGCACCCATGCGTCCTCACGAATGTGTTCGTGCACCAGTAGCCGTGCGTCATGACGGTTCTCAAGTGCCGAAAAGGTGGGAAGGGTTATATTGAGCTGGAATCCGATTCCGGAGGCGGTCTCCACCACCACGGCGGCCGGATTGATTGTGGCGATTGTACCGGTGATAGTTTCGATCATCAGTGTCTGGAATGAAATTCAACCAATCCGGGCATGGACGCCGGCAAAATCTTTTCGATCTGAACTCCGAAGTCTTTGGCGACTTGTTCGAGCACGGTCTTGAACTTCATGGCTGTCGAACCTACGAAGCTTACGGGGTTGGATTGATAGTCGTAACCTACCAGATTGCGCTCGAAGAAACTCATGAGACCTTTATACACCAGTCGGTAGACATATGGGTCATCAATGTTTTCGGCAAGAAATCCGGCATATCTCGCCAGGGCGCGCGACGGGAGCGAGTTTGAGTAAACCTCGTCCATCAGCATGTTCTGGTTGACATTGTATTGCTCAAAGAACTTGTGTGTAAGAGCCTCGGGCGCCAGACCTTTGAGGGTGTCGGCCACGAACCGTTTGCCGAGATAAGCGCTCGAACCTTCGTCACCGAGGATATAGCCCAGCGGTGGCACGTTCTTCACAATCTCGCTGCCGTTGTAAAGGCAGGAGTTGGAACCTGTGCCGATAATGCATGCCAAGCCCGGTTTGTCGACCAGCAGGCCGCGCGCCGCTCCGAGAAGGTCGCTCTCCACGGTCACCGGAGTGCGGAACTGCGCAACAAGCGAAGACTCCATGATTTTCTTCTTCTCCTTGGTGGCGCAGCCGGCTCCGTAGAAATACACATGATCCCAGCGCCGGCGGAAGAACGCCTCAGGGAGTTCCAGACGGATGCTGTGGCTTAGCTCGCGGCGTGTCTGAAAATATGGATTAAGACCAGTCGTGAACGCGTGCTCCACCACTTGCGAACCATCGACTATGGTCCATTCGGTACGTGTACTGCTTGAGTCGGCTATAACTTTCATGATAATGATAGGATGCTTGTGGCGGCAAAATTAACAAAAATCCTGCAATTCACAAAAAAGCCAAATAATATTCCGTAAAAATCGCTACACGTGTCGGCCTGTTTTTCAGGAGAATTGCCTTGAGATGGCGAATTCATACTGCATGGCGTTGGCTATGTGCACCCAGAAATCCT
>CAMWNG010000065.1 GCA_947175575.1 uncultured Bacteroidales bacterium
TGCTCCGGTTTCACTGGATCTCTCACTATTCCCGAAAATGTTACTTCGATCGACCGCCGTGCTTTTTCACAATGCTTTAATATCACTCAGCTCCAGATTTTGTCCCAAAATCTGGAGATTAACTCAGGCGCTTTTGATTACATGAGGGCATTAGAATCCATTACCTGTTCGTCTACTACCCCCCCTACTTGTATCCTAGATGATTATTATAATGTTTTCCCATCCTCGAGTTATTCCAAGCCGCTTTATGTGCCGGAGGCATCTGTGGAGGCATATAAGACCTCAACTGAGTGGGAAAAATTCACGAACATTAATCCGGTATTTGCGACGGGAATTGTCCTTAATCAATCGGAATTAATACTACCTGTCGGCGGAAGCGAGACTCTCGTAGCAACCGTGACCCCGGAGAATGCCACTGATGAAATAATATGGTCTGTAAACGCCGACCCGGCGGGCTGTGTCACCGTCGAAAACGGAAAAGTCACAGCCATCGCGCTCGGCACGGCTACTGTCACCGCGACATGCGGCGAAGTATCCGTCACCTGCTCAGTTAGCATCCGCTCTTCTGCAACTGTTGATCTCACCCCGCTACGTTACGTCATAGACTTCAACGCCGGCACCGCCGAAGTGGTTGGCCTCGCTGACGGGATAACCGGTGTAACCGACCTCACCATTCCCGATCATATCGAATACTCCGGCGCGCAATATCCGGTGACGGCTATTGGCAATAACGCTTTTTATAGTTACGAATTTGATAGTAAGATCGCCGGAACATTAACCATCGGACAAAATATCATCTCTATCGGAGAGAACGCGTTCGCGTACTGCTCCGGGTGCACCGGATCGCTCATTATTCCCGATAATGTTACTTCCATCGGAAAATCAGCGTTCTCGGACTGCTCGGGATTCACCGGCTCGCTCATTATTTCAAAAAATATAACATCTATCGAAAGAGCGACTTTCGCGGACTGCTCTGGATTCACCGGCTCGCTGGTTATTCCAGATAAAGTTACTTCAATCGGAGAGCTCGCTTTTACTCACTGCTCAGGATTTACCGGTTCCCTCATTATTCCGAAGACTGTAACTCTTATCGGAACCGGAGCATTTCAAAACTGCTCAGGATTAACCGGAGCACTCATTATTCCCGAAAATATTACTTCTATTGAGGGGCATGCATTTAGAGGCTGCTCTAAGCTTACCGGAACACTCATTATTCCCGAAAAAGTAACTTCGATCGGATATCGTGCCTTTTTGGACTGCTCAGGATTCAATAACGAGTTGATTATTCCGGAATCAGTTAACAAAATTGAAGCATTCGCTTTTGAAGGATACAACAATATCACATCCCTCCTGATTCGCTCCCACAGTCTTAAAGTAAGCTACGGTGCTTTCAATATGTCAAGATTACAATCGGTAACCTGTGAGGCAATTACTCCTCCTTCATGTACATATGGAGAGGGCATTACCAATGTTTTCAGTAATCTAAATTATTCTAAGCCTCTTTACGTTCCTACTGAATCTGTCGAAGCATATAAGACAGCAACTGAATGGGAGAAATTCACGAATGTTAATCCTGTATATGCAACTGGCATCGCTTTAAATAAAGCGGCATTAGCCCTGCCTGTTGGCGGAAGCGAGACTCTCGTAGCAACTGTGACCCCTGAAAATGCCACTGATGAAATAGTATGGTCTGTAAACGCCGAACCGGCGGGCTGTGTCACTGTCGAAAACGGAAAAGTCACCGCCATCGCTCTCGGCACGGCAACCGTCACAGCAACATGTGGCGAAGTATCCGCCTCCTGCTCAGTTAACATCCTATCTTCTGCCACTGTTGATCTCTCCCCGCTACGTTACGCCATAGACTTCAACACCGTCACAGCCGAAGTCGTTGGGCTGGCCGACGGAGTGGATAGTGTGACCGACCTCGTTATTCCCGATTATATCGAATACCTTGGCACACAATATCCGGTAACTTCGATTGGGAATAATGCGTTTTATAGTTCGGGGGATTATCTAAAAGGTTCATTGACAATAGGTAAGAACGTAACTTCAATCGGTGACTACGCTTTTCAAAATTGCTCAGGTTTCAATGGCTCCTTGACCATACCAGACAAGGTAACTTTCATCGGTAAGAGTGCATTCTATTATTGTTCAGGGTTATCAGGTTCCTTGACTCTCGGAAATAATGTATCAGAGATTGGTAGCTCTGCATTTTTAGGTTGCTTCGGATTCACGGGCTCTCTGACTTTGCCCGACAATATTACTTCGATTAGTGAAGGAATTTTTTCTTACTGTTCCGGATTCACAGGGTCACTGATTATACCCGAAAAGGTCACCTCGATTGGAGAGAGGGCTTTTGCTGGTTGTTCAGGATTTACAGGCACACTGACAATTCCGGCATCGGTTAGGGAAATAGCCCCCGCTGCATTTTCGAGCTGTAGTCAGTTGTCTAAACTCGAGATTCTGTCCCAAGATCTGGTGATTCATGATGGCGCTTTCCGATATATAAATACTTTTGAATCCGTTACGTGTTCCGCCATTACTCCACCTACTTGTATTTATGATGATAATAATAACTTCATTTTTAATTCATCAAGTTATTCCAAACCACTTTATGTGCCTGAGGAATCCGTCGAAGCATATAAGACTGCTACGGAATGGGAGAAATTCACGAACATTAATCCGGTATATGCAACTGGCATCGCTTTAAATAAAGCGGCATTAGCCCTGCCTCTCGGCGGAAGCGAGACCCTCGTGGCAACCGTAACCCCTGAAAATACCACAGATGAAATTGTGTGGTCTGTAACCGCCGAACCTGAAGGTTGTGTTTCGGTAGAGAACGGCAAAGTAACAGCTATCGCGCTCGGCACTGCGACCGTGACGGCAACTGCCGGAAATGTATCAGCCTCTTGCCTGGTGACTGTCAATCCGATCGTGGCTTCTTCTGTCATTATCGATCAGGGAGACGTTACCATGCTTATCGGAGGTCAGCAAAAATTCACTGCAACCGTTCAGCCTGCCAACACTACAGATCCCACAATTGTCTGGTCTTCAGATAATGAGGCGGTTGCCAAAGTCGCCGCTGACGGCACGGTGACTGCCGTAGCGGTCGGAACCGCAAACATCAAGGCCTCTTGCGGCGAAGTCTCGGCAACCTGCAAAGTGACTGTCAATCCGATTGTAGCTTCTACGGTCTCTATCGACCATATGGATCTTACGCTCGTGATCGGTGAACAGGGCAAACTCACAGCTACCGTACAACCCTCCAACACTACAGATCCCACAATTGTCTGGTCTTCAGACAATGAAGCGGTTGCAAAAGTCGCTGCGGACGGCACGGTGACTGCCGTAGCAGCCGGTACAACAAACATCAAAGCTTCCTGCGGCGAAGCATCCGCCTCTTGCAAGGTCACAGTAACGGGCATCCAATTACCCCAACCTACCGTTGTCAAGGACTACCGGAATCAATGTGTCAACGTAACTGATGCGGAGGCGCAGCGGATTTCGGTCAAGATCGGTCAGGAGACAAAGACTATGGATCTCCCGGCATCAATCGCAGTCGATCCGTCTATGACCGAGTTGATCATCACGGCGCAGAGCACTGACGCTAACAGAACAGATTCAGAACCGCTGACCGTAGCGTTGGAATTCTTCAAGGCCCCGCAGATTTCTTACAACGGACATTCCGTTCAGTTCTCGCTCGTGGATGTGCCTGCGGGACAGCCGGCTCCCGAATTGGTGGTTTATCAGGACGGAAACCTGCTCCGTGTTTCAACAGAACTTACCGGATTTGACATCACCGGCTTCGGATCAGTCGCTGCCGCCGTGCAGTCGGATTATATGTTCCGTTCAGCGAAATCTGAATTAGCGATCAACTACTTCAATACCGGCACCGAAGCGGGCGCGAGAAACGGCGCACGACTCAAGGAGTGCTTCGGCACATGGGGCGACCATAGCGACGACTATACGAACCTGCACATCATCGGGGAGGTGAACCGTGAAGACCTTGCCCTGCTGGCCACACTACCCGACCTGAAGACATTGAACCTCGACGCGTCGGTGGCAGGCAGCGATTCATACGATAATGTCTTCTCGCAAAGCGATATCGAAACTCTGGCGCTCACATTGGCTCCTGCCGGATTACTCAAAGGCATGGAACGCCTCACCACAGTGATCTGGAACCGGACGGATGCAAAGATGCCCGACGGCATCATTTCCGGCAACGGAAATCCGAACATCCTCGTTTGGGTCAATGACAAGAACAATGCTCCGGCCGACGCCTCCAATGTGGTGACGTTCAGGGATCTGCAAGGAGGCCTGATAACCTCTGACGACAGCCGTTGTCAGGCTTCGGCCGAAAAGATCGCGCTCGCTTCCGGCAAGCCGTACAACGCGTTCAAGCAGTTGCAGGCAGGACATGTCGAGCTTACGAAGGAATTCACACAGAAGACCCAGATAGGCGTATGCCGCGGCTGGGAGACCCTGGCCGTGCCTTTCCTGCCCTCGAAAGTCACTCACGAATCCAAAGGCGAAATGATTCCGTTCGCCCTCTGGGACGGACAGGACAATGGCCCGCGGCCCTACTGGCTCTACCGCTCAACGTCGACCGGATGGATTCATGCCTCGGCGATCGAACCCGGCGTGCCCTATATTATCTCCGTTCCGAACAATCCGGAATACCTCGACATATTCAATCTTGAAGGCAAGGTGACATTCTCGGCCGATAACGTGACCCTCGGCTCCGAGACCTCACAGCCCCGCTCCACCGACTGGGTCGACGGCTCGAAGTTCATCGCCACATTCATGCCCGTCGAGGGAAATATCTGGTCGCTGAACTCCGGAGAGGAGTCGGCTGACCTGCTGCCGGGCTCAGCCTTCGTGGCCGGGCTGCCCACACAGCCCTTCGGAGGCTATGTGATGTCTTCGTCGGCTCAGCGGGTGCTTCCCTTGTTCAGCGACAGCGACGCCCTGTGGATGCCCGTGATAGCCGGCAACGGCGACCTGATTGTGGAATCGCCCGCTCCCGGCACCCTGCGCATACTCTCGTCCTGCGACCGCACCGTCACAGTCTACACCGTCACCGGCGCAGCGGCACGCATAGTGCAGCTTCAGGCGGGTGAAGTGGTGACAGTGGAACATCTGGCGCGCGGATTCTACTTCGTAGGACATCAAAAGGTCGTGGTAAGATAAGTAATGTTTATGCAATTGTTAAGTAACTCATAAAAGAATGAAACTTTTTAAGTCAGCCATTCTGGTTTTATCCCTGATAAGCCAGTTCACTATGACGGCTCAGAAACTCGAGACCCGGGATTTCAAGGTCACCAATGAACTTACCGCAAGGCTCAAGGATACAGAACTAATCGATGAAAACAGCGGAAAACGCGCCGCACTCATCAAGATATACACTCCGTTCACTCTGGAGACTCTCGGATTCGATGCCGGTCTCTACCAGATTCTCGGCAAGAAGCAGGCCGGTCCGGGCGAGATTTGGCTCTATGTGCCGGAACGCACCCAGAAAATATCAATCACTCACCCGAAATATTCCCCTGTGGTGCTGTGGTTCGACGGTACGGAGGCCGAAAGCGGAAAGACCTACACGATCTCTCTGAACGTGGAGGGCCGCGATGTGTCGCTGATCGCTTCGGCCGCCAATGCGGACATTTCGGTCGACGGTGTGCATCAGGGCAAGTCGCCGGTATATATGCACATGCCTCTGGGCTCGCATCTGGTCAAGGCCGAACTCGGCAGCCTGCTCTACGAAGGCATCGTGACCGTCACCCCTGACGGAGCGTCGCAGTTCGAGCTTCAGATGGAGGATGAGAACAAGAAATACGGCGATGTGGAGATCGAAGTGGCCGGGGGCGCCGAACTGTGGTTCCAGGACCACCGCGAGGGTGTGGGCTCGCTCCGCAAACACCTGCCCGCAGGCACTTATGTGATCACTGCCAAACTTCCCGACCACGAGGATCAGACCACGGCCTTTACGGTCGAGGCGGGCAAGGTGAAGACCGTCACCGCCACCGCCCCTATACCTCATCTGGGCTATCTGGCCGTGGTGACTGACCCTGAACACGGAGTCAAGGTCATGCAGGCCGATTCTCTCATCGACCTTCACCAGACTCTCCAGCTTCCGGTGGCAAATTATGAGTTCTCGTTCTCGAAACGCGGTTATTATCCCCAGACGAGGAAATATCACATAGAGAAAGGCACCACTCTGCGCGACACCATACGCCTGGAGCGAATACAGTATGTAAAGAAAACCACCGGCTACGTAAGTGTCGGAGCCGCGGTGGCCTCCAAACTTTCAGTCGGTGTGGCTCTCGGCGGATTCATCGAGAATGTCAACATCGAATTGGGATACAATCTCGGTCTCGGCCGCAGCAACGATGTCGACTGGTACAACCGCGATGACAAACTCTACGAAGGCTCTTACAACTACCGCCTCGACGAGATGTCGGCCAAGGCCGGCTATCAGCTGCGCTTCGCCGAGCGTTTCAGCCTGACACCGCGGGTGGGTTGTGCGCTTCAACGTCTGAGCGCGCCGAACAGCAGCGACCCCGGCAACGGATTCACTCAGATGTGTGCAACCGTGGGAGCTCTGTTTTCCTACCATCCTGTGCCGCACTTCGGCATTTTCCTGTCGCCGGACTACGCCATCCCGGTCAGCACCACCGGCGACATTGTACCGGTATTCTCTCAGGCCGGCCTGACCCGAGGCGGCTTCAAAGCCTCGATTGGTGTTATCGTATCTCTCTAACTTGAAGAAAAAATGACAATGAAAACATTATATAGCCTGTTGGTGGCTGCCTTGACCCTCTCTGCCGTAACAGGATGCAGCGACAACGTGGATCAGAGTCTTGAGCCGATCGAGATGACCCGCACTCTCGCCCTGAAAGTCGAATCGGAAATGTTCTCTAACGGAAAATTGTCCGTGGGTGCGGCTTCTTCCACCACCGACGTGCTGGTGGAAAGCAATACCCGTTGGACGGTGGAAGTTGTGGACTGCGAAGGCAGCTGGTGTGAAGTGAGTCCCGCAACCGGAGCAGCCGACGGTTCTTTCTCAATTTCAGTGCGCGAAAATCTTTCGGAACAACGGAACTGTTATGTGCGCGTTTATAAATCGAACGCCAAGGGCGAAAAGGAGCTCACCGGCAGTCAGGAAATTCTGGTCACGCAGACAATGAGCACCATACGCCTCTCGCCCTCGTCGGTCGAGCCGTTCGCCGCCAAGGGCGCACAGCCACAGGTGTTCACTATCACCTCGAATGTGTCGTGGAATCTTGCGGTGACATATCAGAGCGCGGTGGAATTCGTGGAAATCACACCCATATCCGGCACGATGGAAGCCGACGGCAACGGATTCAAAGGCAGCGGCGACGCCCGGTTCTCGGTTTCACTTCAGGACAATATGACCGCGGCCGACCGTACAGCGTTCCTGAATCTCACGGCTGAGACGGGCTCTTACACCGTGGAAATCACACAACGCAAATCGGATTATATCTTTGATGTCTCCCCCACAGAGCCCCAGGTGCTCCCGGCCGGCGGCGGACAGATTGACTTCGGCATCCTATCGCTGTCTGACTGGACCATCACCACGGTGGCCGAGTGGATCACCATCAGCCCGTCAAGCGGCAAAGGAGGCAACGATGTATCGAAAGTTACGGCAACAGTTGCGCCCAACAACTCGCTGTATGAACGCTCGGCCGAAATCCGGTTCAATCCCACGCAGCAGAACTATCAGGGGCATACCGTCACCGTGACTCAGCGAGGCTTCGATCTGACCTTCTCCGTAAGCCCCGCCGGAACCCTCGGTGAAGTCTCAGCCGCCGGTGAAGTGAAATACATAACCATCGACTCCCGTTTCGATTGGGAACTTATGTTGCCGGAATGGATCACAGCTGATAAAACCTCCGGAGCGGCTTCCATCGGCGAACAGTCCGTGACACTCACTATCTCGCGCAGTCTGATTCGTGATCCCCGCACGGGAACGGTAATCATCGTACCCAAACCCACCGAGTTCAGCGGAGGTGCGATCCTTGATCCTACGGCCTTAGGCATTGACCCTCTGCGACTGAGCGTTTCGCAGCTTGGCGCAGACATGCCCACCGACCGTCCTGCTGAATCAGACAATCCAACCCCGTCAAACTGATACAGGAAATGAAACTCAGTAAGTCGTTAATACTTATTTTCTTTTTGTCAGGGATCCTCTCCCTGGCTCCCGCCGCTTCTGCCAAAGCTCCGGGTCCTATGCAGCAGAAAGCCGAGGAGATCATGCGCGACACAGAAAAATACATCTACGGAATGGCTTCAGGCGAGGATCCCGAAGAAGCCTACCATGCCGCACTGCTGGACATGGTCAGGAAAATTTCTGTGACAGTGCAGGGTTCGACACTTACGGAGATGGAGAACAGTGTCGGTGCTGACGGAAACGTAACCTCGTCGGAATTGTTCAAGTCGGTTATCGAAAGTTACACGACCCCGGCATCGCTCGAAGGAGTCGAAGTCATGGACCTGGATGAAGGCAACGGTTTCACGCGGTTTGTGTACATGCCCAAGGAGAATATCCGGAAAATGCATGCACGCCGGCGCAACAATATCGCCGACCTCGCCCGTACAGGCGTCCGGGCCCGCGATCACGGCAAGGTGGACGATGCACTCAGGCACCTTTACCGGGCGTATGTTCTATTGCAGAGTCTTCCCGCGCCCTCGGAAGTGATAGAGAATGTCGATGGCGAAAACCGTGTATTGGCAAACTGGCTGCCTGAGGCGATGCGCGACATCGTGAACAAGGTAAGCTTCGGAATAGCCTCTGTCAAACCTGACGATACCGACCCCGATAATGCGGGCAAGGATGTCGAACTTACAGTATGCTACGACGGCAAACCTGCCACCACCTGCACTTTCAAATACGGAACTTCAACCGGCTATTCTTCGCTCATCACGGCCCGCGACGGCATGGCGTTGATCGAAGTCGGCCCCGGTGTGCCGATGAACCCTCTGAAACTGTACATCGAGTATATGTTCAAGAACGAGAACCACGCGAACGCCGAACTCAAGCCAATGCTGGACACGTTCAAAGGCGCCGGACTGATCGACAATCGCTTCCTGCTCAATGACAAGAGCGAGACCTTGAAAGCCAATAAATCGGAGTCTAAGGCATTCCAGAAGTATATCGCCGCAGGAGCCAACGAGGGTGTCGTGCCTTTGGAAAAGAAAGAGAGCCGGCACTTTGCCACCAACATTGATCGAATCCTTAAATCCATATCGAAGCATGATTTTTCGGGAATAGACTCGCTATTCACTCCCGAAGGCCGGAAAGTTTTCGATAAACTCATACGTTACGGCAAAGTTAAAATTCTGGGAAATGCGACCAGAGACACATATGATTTTTATCCGTTCCGCGATAAAATCATGTGCCGGTCGGTGCCGATGTCTTTCTCGTTCGAGAACGGCAGGCAGAAATTCACCGAAGATGTGATCTTCACTCTTAACAGCGATGGAAAAGTCGAAAATGTCACATTCGGACTCGGAAGCACCGCCCGAAATGACATCTTCGCAAAAGAAGGAGCTGCATGGACCGACTATAAAAAGATGACACTGGTAAATTTTCTTGAGAATTACCGCACCGCATTCGCCCTCAAGGAACTGGACTATATCGAAAGCATCTTTGACGATAACGCGGTCATCATAATCGGCAACGTCACCAGCCGGCTTGAAAAAGTTCCGGGAAAACGCGACGACCTGGCATTCGCATCGCGCGACCAGGTCAATTATATCCGTAAGACCAAAGCTCAGTATATGGAGCAGCTACGGCGTTGTTTCAGCAATCAGGACTACATCAGCGTGCGATTTTCCGATACTGACGTAGAGCGTTCCGGAGTCGGAGGAGAGACATACGCTATTCAATTGCAGCAGGATTACGTGTCGCAGACCTACGGCGATCAGGGCTATCTGTTCCTTTTCGTTGATTTCAATGACGAGGACAAGCCGATGATACATGTCCGTACATGGCAACCTGAGCGCAATCCGGATCTGACTCCCAACCTTCCCGCGAGCCACCCACGGTCGGGAATTTTCTCTCCCGCCTCATTCTGACAGTTCTTTAACTTTTTCTCATATACATTTCTGATGCGTTCTGACTGTTGACAGTCGGAGCGCATCTTTTACATTATCGATGTGAGTCGACGCAATAATCCGACGCGCCAGTGCGTTATGCTTATATGAAACTGACGTTCCTTGTTCCTCCCTGTTATGACAATAAGTTTCCGGCTGAGCGTTCGGCCGGTTGCACACGTGTGGTCTATCCGATGATCAACATCTACGAGCTGACGGCGGCCGCCACAGCGCGCGATATCGCGGGCTGGGAAGTGGCTTTCGAAGACTTCGTGTTCTCTCCCGGACGGTCAGCGGAATTCGACTTCTTTCTGGCCTCGGACAATTCGGACGCTTATGCCATCTGGACGGTGAATCTCTCGTTGGAATCGGATATCGAAGCTATCGGACACATCCGGGCAACGCATCCCGACACACCTGTGATACTGCTCGGCCCGGGCGCCACGCATTATATCCGCAAGGCACTGGTCGACAGAAACGTATATGTGGTCAGAGGCGAACCGGAACTCACGCTCGTCGAGTTGCTTGACAATCTGGCAGGAAAGCCTGACGCCATTCCGACCGATGAAATACGCGGCCTAAGTTATATCGGTGAGAACGGTGAGGTACGGAACAATCCTTCTCGTCCGCTCAACACCGATCTGGACGCCCTGCCCTTCCCGGCGCGCGACTTGCTCGGCTCCCATGTCTATCACAATCCAAAACTCAAGACGGGACCCTACACCACCATGTTCACATCGCGCAACTGTCCGTTCAGGTGCATCTATTGTGTACCGTCGTCGCTCACGTTCGCGCGGGAGATAGAATTCGGCCGCGATCACCCGGGCCGCAAACCCACCATCGGTTTCCGCTCAATCGAGAGTGTTGAAAAAGAGCTCGACCAACTGGCCTCCGAAGGCTATAAGGCCATCGGTTTCATGGATGACAATTTCATTTGGAACGAGGAGCGCACGGCCGAGATATGCCGTATAATGCGCAAACACGGCATGGTATGGGGCTGTCAGGCCCGTGTGGATGCCATCACTGAACCTATTGCCAAAATGCTGGGCGAGAGCGGTTGCCGTTACGTCGATCTGGGCATTGAGTCGTTCGACCCGGCCATTCTTGAATACATTCGCAAGGGCATCACTCCCGAGGACATATACCGGGCTGTCGGCCTGTTGAAGAAATACGGTGTGCCTGTGAAACTCAACGTACTGATCGGTTCATCACCGCTTGAGACCCGCGAGACCGTACGCCACACGCTTCGCGAAGCCAAACGGCTGAAAGTCGACCAGGTGATGTTCAACATTGTCTCCCCGTTCCCAGGCACGGATTACTACAAAGTATGCAAGGAGAACGGTTGGATAAAAGGCGGAGAATACCGTCCCACCGATGTGCAGCACGACTCCATACTGAATCTTCCGAATATTTCGGCTGACGAGATGGAGCGGCTGCTGTTCCGAAACAACCTGAGCTATTTTCTTTCGCCGTCTTTCGTGCTGAAACAGGTGCGCAGGTTCAGCTCATGGTCTGAATTCAAAGCCGCGTTTAAGGCACTTCGTATCAAGCTCTTCCATTGATGACTCTGAGCATTGTCATACTAACCTGCAATCAGTGCGGACACACGATGCGGCTTCTTCGGTCGCTCGCACCTTATCTGGCCGATCATACAGACACTGATGTAGTGTTGGTGGACAACGGCTCCACTGACGATACGGATGCCGAATTATCCGCCTGGAAGGCCTCCCTCCCCCGGATTGCTCCGCGTATCAAAGTTATCCGTCTGTCAGAAAACCGTGGCGTAGCCGGAGGTCGCAACATCGGCATTAGCGCCGCCTCTGGCGAATTGTTGTTGATTCTTGACAACGATACCGTCGTAAACGCCGGCGCACTCGACGGACTTCGCCGCCATATCGCCGCCAACCCATCATGCGGCATCTGTGCTCCGGCACTGCGCGCTCCGGACGGCGAACTTCAGAGCAGCGCGAAGCCCTATCCCGGCCCCTTGCTCAAACTGGCACATATCGTGCGGCCGGGTCGGGAACTTGAGCGCGAGCGAGTCGAGATGCGAAAGCCTCACCCCTGGTATGTCATCGGAGCGTGTCAGATGATGCGCCACTCCACTTATGACGCTGTAGGTCCGCTTGACGAAGGGATATTCTATGGCCCCGAGGACGCTGACTATTGCGCCCGTGTGCGTCGGGCAGGCCTGACCATCGACTATCTGCCCGAATTCGAGATAATACACGACTGGCGGCGCGCCACACGGCGTAGCCCGCTCTCACGCCTCGGGCGTCTTCACATCCGCGCGCTTTTTCATTTCTGGATCAAGCATTCCACGCCGAAGCTTTAGCATAAATCCGAAAATCTTCATAACCGAAAATCATGAGACAGATCATCACGCATTTCACCGACGACGACCTTTACAAGTTCACCATGTGCTGTGCCGTAATCGATAATTTTCCGCGCACAAGGGTGAGATATAAATTCACGGATCGCGATGACACCGTTTATCCTCCGGGATTCGCCGATGCGCTGTCCGAACAGATCGCATTACTTGAAAATGTCGTTATAACAGAAGAAGAAATAGCGTTTATGCGCCGGCGATGCACCTTCATTCCGGAATGGTTCTACAGCTTCCTCAAGGGCTTCCGTTACGACCGCAGATGGGTAACAGCCCGCCAAGGCACCGACGGGCGTCTGAGCGTCGAAATAGAGGGCTCCTGGAGCAATGTGATTCTCCTTGAGGTAAAACTCCTCGCGATAATTTCGGAATTATTCTATATCATGACCGGTCAGGCCGATTCTCTCGACTATGATTCATACGCAGAAATGTCCGCCGGCAAAGCAGCGCGACTCATCGAGGCCGGATGCACATTCAGCGAATTCGGTACACGCCGTCGGGCTTCTTTCAAAGCGCAGGACACGGTTATACGCGCCATGAAGGAATATGACACCGCTCATCCCGGTTCGGGACGCTTCATGGGGACGAGCAATGTCTATTTCGCAATGAAATACGATTTGCTGCCCATCGGCACCATGGCCCACGAACTCATCTGTGCCCTCGCAGGTATGTATGGCCCCCTCATGGCAAACCATCTCGCCATGAAAGCTTGGTCTGACACATATCGCGGTGCGCTGGGCACTTTCCTTTATGACACCTACGGTTGGCGCATTTTCAGCCTTAACTTCTCCGAGGACTATGCTAATATGTTCAAAGGTCTGCGGGTTGACAGCGGCGACAACTTCCGCCAACTTGACCTGATCGTGGAAAAATATCGTTCGCTGAACATCAATCCCGCGACCAAACAGGTCGTTTTCAGCAATGCTCTTGATGTCGACCATGCAATCGAGATCAATAAATACGCTAAAGACAAATGTATCCCCTCTTTCGGTATAGGTACGCATTTCACTAACAACTTCCCCGGCATACGCCCGATGAACATCGTTATAAAACTCGTCGCCGTAAAGATTACCGAATCATGGCCTTTCTATAGCAATACATGTAAACTCAGTGAAGATCACGGCAAATATTCGGGCGACCCCGCTGTCGTGGAACGGTTCCTTCAGGCTCTCCATCTGAAATAAATCATATCGATCCTATGTAACAGGTCAAGTCTGGTTCCTTGACCTGTTAACTTATTGCCGTCCCGAATATGCCGGCGCGTCCGGGGGATTGCGCAAAATGTTTGCTACCACGCCGAAGACCGTCGTGGTCCAGGCGGGTGGCGACCGGTGGAAGGGAGGCGCGCTCGTCGGACGCTCGCTGGAGCGCCGGATGGGTTTTGTCGGATTGGTTTGGGTGGGTTGGTTTTGTCGGGTTGGGAGCGTGCCCGGAATGTTCGCGCGTCCCTTTTTGGTCAGGTGGGCGGCCATGTTGGAAACTGTCGTGGTCCGCTTTGGCGGGGTTCTCGCGCGGCGTCCCGGGGGAATCGAGAGGGCTGCGGTGCGGTTCTTCGTTTCGGGTTGCTTGACGCACAAAAAAAGCCCCGGCCTCTGTGGGAGGTCGGGGCGGAGGGGGCGGTTACCTACT
>CAMWNG010000066.1 GCA_947175575.1 uncultured Bacteroidales bacterium
GTCGTGTAGCTCGCTACACTCCTTCTCTCAACGAAGAAATTACCGCATCAATCCTGCTCAAATTCATATCAGCTAATTTTTAAGAGTTACTTAACGTCAAAATCACGGCATGGATACAGAAAGCGAGCCGACCCACTCCGGGTCGGCTCGCCGATATGTAGATTTAAATTTCAGGGGCTGATCAGCGGATTACAACCTTGCTGACGGTGTTGCCCCGGCGACGGATGTAAACACCGGATGCAGGTTCGGCAACGGGCTGACCCTGGAGGTTGAAGTATTCAACGTCGGCGTCAGCGTTTGCAATTGTTACATCTTCAACGCCCGACATGCCGAGGTCGGCGGATTTAACCAAGGTGTTGGCAGAGTTTTCGACTGCGATGTAAGAGGCAGGAATCTGCTCGGCGGTCATGCCGGCCGGCCGCACGGGAATATAAGCGCGGGTGTGGAGATCAAGGGTGTAATCTTTATCGGTAGCAGGGGTTGTGTTAACGAATTTGGCAGTGACTGTGTGGGCTTCGGGATCATAAGTATATGACTGAGCATAGCTGAGTTCACCGGCATCGTTGTGGTTGACGGGATTTGCCCAGTCAGCGGCATCAGACTCGCCTGCGCGGCGGATTACGCCTGCACCTGATTCAGGAGTTGCCTTGGTCCAAAGCGAGAAGTGAACGGGGTCTGATTCCGAGAATTCCCAGTTGGTATCCTTGAGGCTCTCAAGATCGAGCACCCAGGTGTGAGTGTGCGACTGCGGACGTGTAGCGAGTTCTTCATCAGAAAGGTTTTCGTCGTATTCAGATTCGGTGGAGAAGCCTTTGCCCGAAATGATCTCATCAGGAGGGGTGAGTTTAGGCACGCCGTAATTGTTTGAAGATGTGGCGACGAAAGCGTACTGCATCTGACGGTCAGGATCGTCAAGAAGGGCCTGGAATTTGGGGTGAGCTTTCATCTTTTCCTTGAATTCCTGAGTGTACTTCACGTTAGCGACTACGAAGTATTTCTTAGTCTTCATGTCCTTCATCTGTTCTGTAGCCGTACCGGTTTCGGTGCCTGACTTGGCGACATAATACTCGCGGGTATCATCATCGATTTTAACGATGATTTTCGAGTTGGCGCCTGCATTGGTCATTACATGCGCGAGGGGCGCGTCAGAGTCTGTACCGTTGTTGATGTCAAACACATAGTTGGCAACTTTGTTTGCTTCGGCATGATCGTACCAAAGAGCACCGTATTGTTGTTCGAAGGCGTTATACTCGTAGAGGTCAACGCTGGCCACTTCCACTTTGTCGTCAAGGTACTTGGGAATGTCAATCACCATATAGTTGCCGTAGCTGTCCACGTTCAGGTCATCATCAGGATTCTGGCTGAGCGCTTCAACCTCTTCTTTGGTGAGGACACCTGACAGTTCAAAAGTAGGACGAATGTCAGGAATGGTGATCATGTCGGTAGAAATTTCTGTGGCATTATCGAGATTGTCCATAATAGCCACAGTGTATTTATCGCTCTTTTCGGGGAGGAAGAGTGCATATTCCACCGCTACCACGCGCTTTTCATTTTCAGAATTGTAGCCGAATGTACGTTCCAGAGGGTCAAGAGGAAGTTCGATTTCGTAAAGGTTGGGGATTTTCTTCTCATCATCAATGAAACCGATGGGGCAAGGATCAGGAGAAGTGTAGCCGGAAAGAGAACCGTGCCAGGTTATTTCCGCAACTGGAGTGGAATAACCGGTTGCTTTTTCATGGATGGTAAGGTAGAAACGAGGTGTGAATTCATCTTCAGTACCATCGCTATAAATAGCCCGGCGGGCAACAGTCATACAGATATTGTTGGTTTTGGCGCCCAGATCGGTGGATCCGTTAAGCTTTGAGAATTCAGCGTTGCCTACAATCCAACGATCGCTGTCAAGGGTCAGATACTTTTCGATCGAGTTGTCGAGGAAGAACTGATTGTGGTATGTATTGGAGTAGTAACCGTTGCCAAGACGATTATTGTTAAGGGCGTGGCTTTTAAGGTCGATTTCAGAGGCATCGAACTCACTTTCGGGAACGATGTGGAAGGGGGTATAGAAGGGAGTATGATCTTCGGCGGGTTGGGGGAGCTTGACGTAAGCGTAGTTGTAGACGGTGGCGCCGAGTTCAACTGAAACACCTTTTATGTATTCAAGCTTTACAGCGAAGAAAGGCTCGTCGGGAGTGGTGATATTGCAGAGCACGGTATTGCCGCCACCAATCACATTCGCGCCCACGACATCGAAGCTGGTGGTAATCTCGCCGGCAGGAATCATGTCCTGGGTGAACATATAGTTGCCATTGACATCGGTGGGATAAGTCATGGCATAGACACGGATGGCTTTGCCGAGGTCAAGATTGAGAAGGTTACCCTTGGTGATATGGAAACCGATTTCAACGCCGCCGGGGAAGGGGGTGTCATTCTCAACAGTGTAATAAACACCTCCGATGTTGAGAATGGCTGTGGATGCGCCATTTTCAAGATTGTTGTCAATGAGATATTTGGCACCTGAAGTCATGCCTTTACCTTCAGCAGTAAGATTGGGGAAGTAGCGCTTGATCAGAGGCACTTCGACAAAGTTGTCGAGGTAAGCGTAGGCAATTTTCATCATGTTGACGGCCTTGACGTCGATACCGGCGTTGCTGATGCTGTAGCCGTCGAACTCATATTCCGCACCATCGACCGTAGGAACAGTTACCGATACCTGCTGCGAATTGCTTCCGACCTGTCCGCCGATGAGGCCAAGACCGAGAACATCGAAGTTTTCCTGAGACCCTGCAACGGTTTTTACAACCTCCCCGTCTTTATAGAAATTGAATGTGAACATCTTGAGCACGTCAAGCTGGAGGAGTTCGGCGTTGGTGCCTTCGAGAGCGAGAACGAAGCCTACGCGGTCGCCGGATTTGATAGCGGGACGATTTTCTCCGGCATATTCTTCATCTTTAGTGATGCGTATGATTTCATCGTAGCCGAGAGTAAGGCTGGCGATCGAACCGGTAGTGAACATAGTGTTGGCATCTTCGTCGGTAATAACCGAGAGACCTTTACCTTCGCCTTGAACTTTAATAATATCAAGGAGGAACTTGCCGGCTTCCGCCTTATAGCCGTTGGATTTGAGGAGCGGAGTACCAATAAAGCCTTGTTTGATACCTTCGGGTGCCTTGTAGTCATTTTTGTTAGTGATGGTGTGAGGCACCTTGATTGCTGCGGCTGCATCAAAAAACGACGCTACGCAAAGCAGCATAGCTGCAGCGGAGAGTAATCGTTTAAACATCAGAAATGTAATTTTAGATTATTGATAAGCAGTTAATTCTCTATAACCATTTTGAGAAGGACAATAAAGCGTGCAAAGGTACAAAGATCTGACATGAAAGAGGGTTAATAAGTATTAATTGTTGTTAACCAACCAGGCGGCTGTCTCTCATATTATGTGCTTAAATGAAAGAGCCGTGGCAGGCCCTGATGATTCAAGGAACATATCTTGGCTGATTACGTATTTATTTGTATCTTTGCCCGAACAATTCTAATGTGAGACACAATGAAAGTAATTAATTTCGCAGAGCACCCGTCGCTGATGAGCAAGTACCTCATGGAGATGCGCGCCACCGACATTCAGCACGACCCCATGCGTTTCCGCCGCAATCTTGAACGCTGCGGCGAAATCATGGCATACGAGATATCGAAGACTTTGGATTACAAGCCCGTCGATGTGATCACCCCTCTTGCCACGGCGCACTGTGAGGACATCGCCGACCGGGTGGTGCTCGGTACCATCTTCCGCGCCGGCGTACCCTTCCATCAGGGTTTTCTTTCCTATTTCGACCGTGCCGAGAACGCATTCGTGTCGGCATATCGCAAGTATAAGGAGAAGGATACGTTCGAAATTCTTATTGAATATCTTGCGTCGCCACGGCTCGACGGCAAGTGTCTGATTCTATGTGACCCGATGCTGGCCACCGGCGCTTCGATGGAGCTGAGCTACCGCGCCCTGCTCACCAAGGGCCAGCCGGCCAAGATCCATCTTGCGTCAGTGATAGCGTCGCGTCGCGCCGTCGACTATCTCGAAAGCGTCATGCCCGCCGACACCACCCTCTGGGTAGGTGTGATCGACGACGAGATCAACGCCCACTCCTACATAGTTCCCGGTCTCGGCGACGCCGGCGACCTCGCCTACGGCACCAAGGACTGAGAGGGATATATACCGAAATAACTATCAATAATACCCTGTCTGCAAAGCAATTTGCCGACAGGGTATTACTGATATACTATCTGGAGACATGTCTTAACAAATGGAAATTGCTCTCGGAATTGTCATACCGGGCGAAGTTGTGAGATTGGAGAAAAATGATTAACTTCGTGGCGGATATAATTATTAATGTATCAAACTTTTAATTTGGACACTCGGATTCCCGGATGAGAAGTCGTTTTCTGGTATTGTTAGCGGTGATGGTCGCGGGCATTGTGGCATGCTCGCGTTCGGAGTCGCATTACAGGAATGTGATTGACGCGGCCGAGGCCGTCATGCTGACAGATAAGGACAGCGCGCTTTCAATGCTGGAAGCTGTGGAGCCTACCGAACTGACTCACGACTCGTTGCGTGCGAAATATCATTATCTCAGAGCCTGGGGGCATTTGGGGCGTCAAATGTCAATGATATCGGATTCGCTGATTTCTTTCGCGTATGATTATTACCAAGGCCGCGACCTCGTCAGGGCGGTGCGGAGCGGAACGGCGAAGGCGTGGTATAAGTTCTGGGTGGGCGATACGCCGGGTGCCATCGCTCTATTCGATTCTCTGATAGGGCGGCAGAATGTCCCGGATTCGCTGTTGGTGCAGGCATTGCGCGCCAGGGTATTGCTCGGAGCGTCAGAATATCAGGGAGAAGAACTCATACCCCTCGCAAAAAGACTTTTGAGCATAGAATCTGATTCATTGAGGCAGATGGAGGCCAGATACATGCTTGTCGGGGCATTCGAGAATGCAGGAGAGATGGATTCTGCGCTCGTGATGTGCGATGAGCTGATTGACGATGCGCGAATTCACCGCCGGGGCGACAAACAGTTCTATTTTGAACTGGAAAAGGCTCAGATTCTTAGCGAATTAGGGCGAAACAGCGAAAGCGACTCCGTGGTTGACAGGATATTCCTATATTCGGCTCCGGACAACGGTGCGGCCGATTATCTCCACATGCTCTACGCCATGAACGCGCTTAACACAGGGAATACCGGACGGGCATCGCGTGAAATAGCTATGGCTGATAGTTTCGCGACTATATTCAGAAACGAGGACGATGTATATTATAAGAGCTACAGCAACCTGTTGCACACCATGATTGATTTCAAAGAGAACGGCCGTATGAGGCTCGCACATGTAAACGGTCTCAACAACCGGCAGCGGGAACGCTTCAACCGGATGGAGGCATCGCAGTGGGAGTCTGAGCGCGGAGCATTAGTGCAACAGCGCCGTGCGCTGGAACTCAAGGCTGAAAGTCAGCGGAAGACGGTGATCATCCTCATAATCGCTATCATAAGTGTACTGCTGCTTGCAGGAGCTGCTTTAATCATCAGACAGCGCCGCCAGCGAGAACTTGAAAACGAAGAGCGCGCCGAAGCCTTGCAGAAGATGGTCGACGAGCTTGAATCCGCGTCCTGTGCACAACCGTCCGATGAGAAAACCCCGGCCCTGCGCCGTGCGATGTTGCAACAGCTCGGCATTATCAAAATGGTGGCGGAGACTCCCACCGAACAGAACCGTGAGATGTTGCGTAAGATATCATCAATAGAAGGTGAGACAAACGGAGAACTTGTAAACTGGAAGAATGTTTATGAACTGATTGACAATCTATACTCAAATTTCTACAGTAAGCTGCATGAAAAGTATGGAGATGTATTAAGCAGCCGGGAGGAGCAGATAATCGTGCTGTTGACGGCAGGATTCTCCACTAAAGAAATCAGTGTGATAAGCGGACAGGCCACCTCGACTGTCTATGTCAGGAAATCCTCGATAAGGAAGAAACTCGGTGTGCCGGAAAAAGAGGATATCGCGATATTCCTGCGTTCGGAGTTATCGCATTAAGGGCTCATTAAGGTCAATTACAGGATGATTTAGAATTATATAAAGCATGCCCGCTGATTTTCAGCGGGTTATATTTTGCGTGTTAAGATTTTTAGGTTTGGAGTTAAGATACGTTTAGACATAATTTTGCATCAGAAAAATCAAACAAAACTGATGCGAATATGAAAACGAAACAATTAATCTTAACAGTAGCGTTCGCGCTCACGCTCACGACAGTGGCTCTGCCCTCGTGCCTGTCGGACATGGGCAAGGGCGATGCGAGAGACTGCAATCTCGAACAAGCGACACTTGCACGCCTCGATTCAATCCACGAAGTCGAGTATATCGGAATGTCCGATGTCCGGGACCTTGATTCCGGCCGATGTCAGGCGGTGGTGATTTACCAGGTCACAGACTCTTCCGGCAATAAGGCGGAGCGAAACGCCCGTGTGACAACCAACGAAGACTTTTCCATGATAATCGCATGGGAGGATCTTGACGGACATATTCTTGAGGATGTCAAACAAAAGGTCAGTGATAAGATGAAGGAAAAGGGTATTGATATGGATGGCAGTCTTATCGATGAACTTATCAAACTTAAAAAACAGACACGATGAAAAACTTTATAACAATGATTCTGGCTCTTGCCACGGGTTTTCAGCTTTCAGCCGGCGAAGTAAAAGGAAAGGTAATCGGAGAAAACGACACTCCGCTCGATTTCGTAAATGTGGTGCTATACTGTGACTCGACCTATGTGAACGGTGGTATAACGGATATAAACGGTGAGTTTCTGATCAGTGCGGATACAGACTGCGACCTTACAGCGAAAGTATCATATACCGGTTACGAATCGTACAGCACTACGGTACCGTCGTCCGGCGATCTCGGCATCATATCGCTTACGCCCTCAGCGATAGCTCTTGGCGAAATAGTGGTGAAAGCCACGCGTCCGTCAACGACTCTGAAAGGCAATGCGCTCGTGACCAATGTGGAAGGCAGTTCTCTCGCCCTGGCCGGCACGGCCAATGATGTGCTGACGCATGTCCCGATGGTGATAGACAACGGAGGCACATTAGAGGTGTTTGGCAAAGGGCAGCCTGAAATTTTCATAAACGGCCGTAAGGTCAATGATCCTCAGGAGCTGGCCCAACTAAATTCACATGACATAAAGAATGTGGAGGTGATTACCAATCCGGGAGCAGGCTACTCAGCAGAGGTCAAATCTGTGATAAGGATCCGCACCAAGCCACCGAAAGGTGACGGCTGGAGCGGAACTTTCCGAACAGACAACGGCTTTCAGCAAGACTTCCGCACCGGTAACACCATTGATCTGAAATACCGCACACACGGATTGGAGGTATTCGCCAACTACGGATGGTGGTATGGTTATAATGTCAACGACAGGACAGATGACATGACCACAACCACGGCATCCGGGACATACCTTCAGAAGATACACACGGACTGGAAGGAGCGTTACAATGATATGAACGGCAAAATCGGATTTTCATGGCTGATTAACGAAGACCATAGCATTGGTGCATATTACCGCAGCGGGTGGAACCGCCATTCGATGACGGGTCGTACTCCCACCGAAGTATGGCGTGACGGTTCATTGACCGAAATGATAGACACCAAAATGAACAACAGATCGAATGCGGGCCCGCTACATTCCGCCAACATGTATTACAATGGCGCAGTGGGTAAGCTGGGTATAGATTTCAATGCTGATTACCTGTGGTTTAAACAGCGACAGATGTCTTATAACGATGAAGCTGCGGAAATAGGATCGAGCCGGGTGGTAACTTCATTATCAACCAACCGGAAACGGATGATGGCCGAGAAATTGGTCCTGAGCTATCCGGTATGGCGTGGAAATATCGAATTCGGCGAAGAATATACCAATACGGAATCCTCGAATCTGTTCACTTCAAATGTGTCCGAAACAGGCGACTCAGACATTAGGATGAAAGAGAGCAATATCGCAGCCTTTATAGAACTGAGTCAGCAACTGGGCCGTTTCAGCATAGGGGCGGGGGTGCGCTATGAACATGCGAAGTATGACTATTATGAAATCGGACAACATCGCGAAGACCAAAGCAAAACCTACAATAACATATTTCCTTCGTTGAATGTGGCCACTCAGTTCGGTCCGGTACGCATGGGCCTGAACTATTCGAACAAGACTATCAGACCGGGATACGGTCAGCTTGACGGTACAGTCTCATACATTAACCGTCTGACATACGAGACCGGTAACCCCTATCTGAAACCTACGAAGATGCAGACAGTGGAGTATATGGCGCAATGGCGTAATTTCTTCGGACAGGTGTCGTACACTTATTTCAAGGACGGAGTCTACCACGTTACCGAACCGTTCGGTCCGGAGGCAGAGGCTACGTTGATACGCACGGCCAATCTGAACCACCGTCATACTCTTTCTGCGTTCATCGGCGCAAGATTCACTCTGGGGATATGGCAGCCGCGTGTAAACACAGGTGTCATGAAGCAGTGGCTAACACTTCCGGTGAACGGAAAGCCGGTCAAAATGAATACTCCCTGCTTCCTGTTCCAGTGGCAGAATGCGATCCATCTGCCATTCGACATCTGGATGAATATCGATGCGCAGGTGCAGACTCCGGAATGGGACAACAACATGAAGCTTACCAATACCCCCTGGGAAGTAAATGCCAAGATCTACAAAGGCTTCTTCAATGATTCGTTCGGCATCACTCTTGAGTCGAAGGATATATTCAATTCTGCAGGCAAGGATGCCTATCTGGGAAGTGATGCAGTGCAAATTGTCCAGAAAAACTTCTCACGCGGGCGTACGGTAATGCTCACTTTGCAGTATCGTTTCAATGTCACCCGCGACCGCTATCGCGGTACAGGCGCCGGTAATTCCGAAAAATCACGATTCTAATTTAAATAAGCTATGAGATATCTGATAATCTTAATGTTCGCTCTTTTGGGCGTTGCGGCATCAGCGAAACCACGGTGTCAGGGTTTTAACAACTACGATAATAAAGTGACCGTAGTCTTTACCGATGATGAAGCAAAGGGTGCATATACCGTAACGGATGCAAAATTCATTAATTGCGGAAGAGAATATGCCGCTGAATCCGTTCAAACCAGTGTAAAGGATGGAGTGGCGACAGTCACGCTCACGTTTCCCCATCTGACACAATTCTCAAATCCTAAGGTAAGACTCTGTGTCAATGGTAAAAAGAAGAAATTCAATGTTTGCCAATAAAGGCGTTAATCTCAAATAGAAATTCATGCAAGAATGGAAGTCCCCGACAGTGCCGGGGACTTTAGTTCCTATAGTAGTGTTGAGGTATGTCGAAATCAGCGGATTACGATTGAAGCAAAGGTATCTTCCGAGCAAAACATGAGGGCGGCTATCGTGAGGTGGGTATCGCGGGCGGTCACGAGCGTGCTGTCGGGGGTGAGGTGAATCTCGCGCAGGTCGGCGATGGGCAGTCCGGCAGCCTTGAAAGCGGCCTCCTTGATGGTCCAGGCCTGCAGGAGTCGGAGAGGATCCGCGGCCCAGTAGGGGAGTTCATCGGCTGACAGAAACCGTGGCGCGACACGGTGCAATTGCTCCCCGCGGTCGGTGGTCTCAAGATCAAGACCGCCGCGAAGCCCGTTGTTACATACGAGAACTCCGGCGAGGGTTCTGCAATGGCTTACGGAAATACAGTGCTCGCTGCCAGGGATAAACGGAGCGCCGTCAGGATTATGCAGGATTCTAGTGCCGGCTCCGTAAACGCTTGAGATGATGGATTGAACAGCGGCGCGTTCAGCCTCGCGTGGCGGTCTGCCGTCATGTACTACCGGCTCGGTGTAGAGGGTCAGCCCGGGAGCGATTTCAATTGTTCTCATCGGCTCCGAGTTGCCCGAGAGAAGCAAGTATATCCCGGCTTACTATATCAACATCAGGGCGGATGGCTTCGTAATCGTCGGCATCCGCGGTAGACTGAAGACTTCCGCTGACAAGAGTGGATGTGCCGTCGGTGGCCAGGAACTGCACCGGAGTTGTCAGGCTCTGCGATTTCATAAGGTAAATCTGCCAACCTTGAGGATTCGTGAACTCTTGTTCGACGGCCGGTCCGCTGCCGGTGTTAAGCAGCAACCGTTCCATGCGGTTTATGCGGGCCTCGGCAAGTTCGACTCCTCGCGCGCGCGTGTACGTTATATATAATGTCATTGAGCGGCGGGGATAAGATACCGTGAGCCACCCCTCGCGTGGGCTAATGGCCGTAGCTTCCGTATTGTGTATCCATCGGTTGCCCCCATCGGTCCACACCGCCGAGGCCGTATCGGCCGGGATAGGGCGATGATAGCTCCTCGGGCGCGGGGTAGGTACGCTTTTAGGCTCAGAGCATGCTGCGGATATGGCCGTGAGAAGCAGGATGACGGATAGTTTTGTAATGAAATTTCTCATTTCGTGTCCTGTGATTCTTCCGGCATTACTTTTACGCGTACGGCCTGAATACGATGTTCGGCCATGTCGAGAATCAGAAAGCGGCATCGGCCATAGACCAACGGCTCTTTCTCCTTGGGGAAATCGCCCTTGATGGCCAGCAACATTCCGGCGAGAGTCTCGGCATCGGCGGCAACGGGGGCGTAGTCTTCTTCATCAAGCCCCGTGACACGGAAGAAGTCGGTGAGAGCCGTCTTGCCCTCGAATTCGTATGTGTTGTCGCGCAGACGCTTGAAAGTCGTTTCAGGTTCATCGTATTCATCGTCTATGGCACCGACAATTTCCTCAAGCACGTCCTCGAGGGTGACGATGCCCTGGGTGCCCCCATATTCGTCGACCACGACGGCCAGATGCTGCTTGCGTTTGCGGAAGTCTTCGAGCAGGTCGTCGATCTTGCGCGCTTCCGGCACGAAGTAAGGTTCACGCAACAGGGTTGTCCAGTCGAACGAAGTGTCTACTTTGCCTATATACGGGAGCAGGTCGCGTGAAAAGAGAATTCCACGAATATTGTCCTCGTTGCCCTCGTAGACGGGAATACGCGAGTATCCCGATTCGATAACTGTAGCGAGAACCTTGTCGAAAGGCATGTCTACGGCAAGGTCGGTCATATCTATACGGGGAGTCATGATCTCTGAGGCGCGGGTATCGCCGTAGCGGAGGATGCCTTCGAGCATCTCCTTATCGCTTTTGGTAGCTCCCGCTGTGAGTTCGAGCGCCTGGGAGAGGTCGTCGGTAGTGACTTCGTGCACGCTTTTGGGAACCACGCTTTTGACGATTGACGTGCTGCCTACGAGGAGGCGTGCGAACGGTCCGAAGATGCGGGTTATGAACTGCAGGGCCGGAGCGGCTTTTTCAGCCCATCGCACAGCGTAGTTGGTGCTGTAAAGCTTTGGAATAATCTCGCCGAAAAGCAGGATGAGGAAAGTCAGGATTACGGACTGGAGTATAAAACTCCAGACCGGGGGAAGCCCCGAGAACACGGGTCCGAGAGCGTAGTTGCACAACACAACGATGGTCACGTTGACCAGATTGTTGACTATGAGAATTGTGGCGAGAAGCTTTTCGGGATTGGATAGCAGGCGACGTACGGTGTCGTTCTGTCCCCGGTCTTCTATCTCGTCTATTTGAGCCGAAGTGAGTGAGAAGAAAGAGAGTTCGCTACCCGAGACGAACCCCGAAATCACCAGACAGAAAAGCGCGATTATAAGTGCGATGATGCCTGACGGAGACAATGCTGCTGTTACGGGGTCGGGCAATCCGGTAGTGATATGAGACAAAATCGCTGAGAAATCAGCATCTGAAAGGGCCTGAGCGGCCCACGGCAAAGGTTCTGTATCCAAATCTAAAGGTGTTAAGTGAAGGGAGGTGTGGCGCGAGAAGGCGCACACTCCGCAGATTGTCCGCAAAATTACTAATTTATTTCATCAAATCAAAGTTTTTCTATTATCACCCCGCGTTTTCCCGTAAATTTCGTACCTTTGCACAAAATTGTCATAATTAATTCCATCATGGCCCTCTTTGATACAATCAACGCCGACATCAAATCGGCGATGCTCGCACGTGAAAAAGTGCGGCTCGAAGCTCTCCGCGGCATCAAGAAAGAATTTCTGGAAGCAAAATCCGCCCCCGGAGCTGCCGGAGAACTTTCTGACGAGACAGCTCTGAAAATTCTCGTCAAAATGGCTAAACAGCGTCGCGAAAGTGCTGACATATACACCCGGCAGAATCGTCCGGATCTGGCCGAAGGCGAGTTGGCCGAGCTTGCGGTGATCGAAACATATCTTCCCAAGCCTCTTACTCCTGAAGAACTCCGCGAAAAAATCACCGAGATAATAGCTTCGACCGGCGCGTCGTCGCCGGCAGATATGGGCAAGGTGATGGGTGTGGCCACTAAAGCTCTTTCCGGTCGCGCCGACGGCAAGGCGATTTCCGCGCTTGTACGTGAACTTCTCAATAAGTAAAAACTTTAGAACAATACGATATGCTCACTCTGCAGCAGATTAAATCTGATCCCGAATATATTATCAAGCGTCTTGCCGTCAAGGGCTTCGATGCGGCAAAACCCATCGCCGATGTTATCGAACTCGACAACAACCGCCGCTCTCTTCAGCTGACTAATGATAATCAGGCAGCCGAACTCAATAAACTTTCAGCTTCGATCGGCGCCCTCATGAAGGCCGGCAAGGCGGATGAAGCAGCCGAGGCAAAAGCTCGTGTAGCCGAATTGAAAGCTGCACAAAAAACTATCGCAGCTGACCTTGCAAAGGCTGAGACTGATATCCGCAACATCCTCCTCAATATCCCGAATATCCCCTGCGAAATGGTTCCTGAAGGCCGTACCGCCGAGGATAACGTGGTGGAGAAAACCGGAGGCCCGATGCCGAATCTTCCCGAAGATGCGCTTCCGCATTGGGAACTCGCCAAGAAATATAATCTAATCGACTTTGATCTGGGCGTGAAGATCACCGGTGCCGGTTTCCCCGTCTATCTCGGCAAGGGAGCCAAGCTTCAGCGCGCGCTCATCCAGTTCTTCCTCGACCGCGCATCCGATGCCGGCTATCTTGAGGTGCAGCCGCCATATGTGGTGAACGAGGATTCCGGCTATGGTACAGGTCAGCTCCCCGATAAGGAAGCGCAGATGTACGTGGTCACTCTTGACAACTTGTATCTCATTCCAACGGCCGAAGTCCCCGTAACGAACCTTTATCGCGATGTAATCCTTTCCGAGGACAAACTCCCCGTCAAGAATTGCGCTTATTCAGCATGTTTCCGCCGCGAGGCCGGGTCATATGGCAAGGATGTGCGCGGGCTCAACCGCCTCCATCAGTTTGACAAGGTTGAAATCGTGCGTATCGAGCGTCCTGAAGATTCCTACGCCGCTCTCGAACAGATGAAGGATCATGTGCAGTCGCTTCTGGATGATCTCGGACTCCCCTGGCATATTCTTCGCCTCTGTGGCGGTGATATGTCGTTCACATCGGCCATTACTTTCGACTTCGAGGTTTGGTCGGCAGCTCAGAAGCGCTGGCTTGAAGTGTCATCGGTATCAAATTTCGAGACCTATCAGGCTAACCGACTCAAGTGCCGTTATCGTGATGCCGACAAGAAGATACACCTTTGTCACACCCTCAACGGTTCTGCATTGGCTCTTCCGCGCATCATGGCGGCAATTCTGGAGAACAACCAGACTCCCGAAGGCATCGTAGTGCCCGAGGTGCTCCGTCCTTACACCGGATTTGATATTATCAACTGAGTTTTTTGCTCACATAGATATATCGGTCGCCGACTCACCGGGTTTGGCGACCGATTTTTTTTGATTGCCCATTTATGGTGTTATGGATGATTTAAATATATAATTGTGTGATTATAAAAGTCGGTGTATATGTCCTGCCGGGATTGTATGGAAAAAGTGATGCTTGTAAATTCGTGATTTTCAGGAGGGTTGCGAATGGGGTTGGGAAAAAATATGTTTTTAAGCATAAAAAAGAGTGTAAAAAATTTGGTGGAGTGGT
>CAMWNG010000067.1 GCA_947175575.1 uncultured Bacteroidales bacterium
AAATCTCTCGGCGATATGCGTCCTCAGCATTAACAAATATTGGGGAACCGGGTCTGAAAAATGTCTCCGGAAACTATCCGCATCATACAGCTCCGCGCGAGCGAAGAGCTTTGTAGAGCGCGTGGATCGGAAGGCCCATCACGTTGTAGAAACTGCCCCGGATACCTGTGATAGCGGCGGCACCTATCCATTCCTGAATGCCGTAGGCTCCGGCTTTGTCGAATGGCCGGTAGTTGTCGACATAATAGGTCACTTCATCAAGTGAGAGTGAGTCGAAAATCACTTCTGTATGCTGTGAGAATGTTTCGGAATCGTCCGGTGTGGTGAGGGTCACACCTGTGACCACCGTGTGGGTACGGCCCTGCATCGACATCAGCATTTCGATGGCTTCATCGCGCGAATGGGGCTTGCCAAGAATCCGCCCGTCGAGAATCACCACCGTATCGGCTGTTATTAGGATGTCTCCAGGCTGGAGATCGGCCTTGTATGGCATGGCTTTGAGTTGCGACAGGAAAGCCGGAACGAGTTCGGGTGAAAGTTCGGCCGGATAGGTTTCATCGACGTCCTTTCCGGAGGCCACGACATAATCGGGCGCAATCATTTTGAGCAATTCGCGGCGACGCGGCGAACCGGATGCTAGTATTATTTTTGCCATTTTAACAGTGAATTAGAATGCTTCCGCCTCATGCGGCCAAATACCGCGGGCTCGCATTACTTCTTCGATGACTTCGCGGCCCACACCGTGTCCTCCGGCAGCTTCGGTTATGTATAACGCGACCTGACGGGTGTCGAAAGAACCGTCAGCCGGGGTAATGGGCAGACCTACGAACCGCATCGGTGCCACATCAGGGAGATCATCGCCTACGTACGCCACTTCTTCAGGTTCCAGGCCGTTTTCGTGCATCCAGGCCTGCAGCACGGGAAGTTTATCCATTTTTCCTGCGAAGAAATCCTCCGGCCTGATGCCGATGATCTCGAAGCGGTGGCGAACACCGGGAGTGTCAGCTCCTGTGATTATGCATATTTTCAGTCCGTGACGTATGGCCTGCACGAGTGAGAAGCCGTCTTTGACATTGGCCATGCGGCGAGGAATGCCGTCGTCGCCTACGGGGATGGTAGATGGCGAAAGTACGCCGTCAACATCGAAAACTATGGCGCGGATTTTATCCAGCTGGTAAGGTATCTTGCTCATTTCAAATGATTTTATCGGGGTGGAATTGTCGGAGGATCGCTTCCGAAAGATCGAGATAGATGCGCTGGTGCAGAGCATCAGTGATATTGGCAGCCTGTCGGTGTATCACACTTACATCGCCGCGCCGGGCCGGACCTGTTATGGCTTTGAGCGGACTGTGAGCGAACGCTTTAGCGAGCGATGCGTAAGCGAGAGGCTCCACAACGTCGAGAGGAATGTCGCCGAGAACCTCCCGGGCCATCTCGAGCAGGTATATGGGGAAATTGGAAGTGAGCACACCCGCGATATGCAGACGTGCGCGCACAGCCGAATCGGCCGGATGCACATTATCGGAAAGCTGTCGTGCGAGTTCGGTGAGGCTTTCTGCTACTCGTGCGTCTGATCCTTCAATAAAAAACGGCACTTTGGAAATATCTACCTCTGCGGTGCGCGAGAATGTCTGCAGGGGATAGAAAACGCCTGCATTCGGGTGGCGTGCGGTGAGGGCTGACAACGGAACGCTTCCGGACGTGTGTGCCACTATTGCGTCACTCACAGGTAGCTCCGAGGCCACTGATTCCACGGCGCTGTCCGACACGGCTATGATCACGACATCGCAGCTCCCGACAGGAAGTTCGGAGACAGTCTCCACGGCTGCGGCTCCCGTTTCGGAGGCAAGGCGTGCCGCATTCTCGGCGTGCGCAGAAGCGACAGCCACAATTTTATGGCCTGCGTCACGTAACGCACGTGCGAGGTGGGTGGCCACATTTCCGCTGCCTGCCAGTGCGATGTTCATTCGGCGTCGGATGCCTGCGGCTTCCAGGTGTCAATGTGAACTTTTTCCCAGAGAAGTTTGGAAGTGTCGACCGGCCGGCGTTCTTCGTCGGGGTGTCCGATGGTCATTATGCACTCGACGACAAGGTTCTCGGGAATGTCGAGAATCTCGCGCACGATTGTCTCAGCATCCTCACCGTCGGCTGCGAACCGGTTGCGCACTTGAATCCAGCACGCTCCGAGTCCCAGTGCCGTGGCCTGAAGCTGCATGTAAGCGGCCGCGATTGACATATCTTCGATGTACATGTCGCTGCGGTCCGGCTCGCCACAAACAACGACAGCCAACGCACAGGCGGCTATCGGACGTGCACCCGCGGCCTTGCATCCCGAGAGACGTTCGAGAGTGTCTTTGTTTTCTACCAGAATGAATTGCCAGGGACGCGCGCTCTTCGACGAGGGAGCGAGCAGAGCTGCTTCGAGAATGGTGGTGACATCCTCTGCGGATATGGGCTCGGGTTTATAGCGCCGGATCGAATGGCGGCGCACCAGGAGTTCGTGAAGTGTTTCCATTTCGGTGAGTATGGTTGAAGCCGCGACGCATCTGCGATGGCGGCGTAAGTTAGCGGCGGCAGACCCAGTGCGACGGGTAGCGGGATGCGATAGGTTCGCGGTCGCCGGCTGCAGCGGTCTCCTCTATTGTAGCGCCTTGTGCGGCGTACACTCTCCACCGTCCGTCGTTTTCCAGAAGCTGAAGAGAGTCATCGTTCTGCATGCGCACAAATTTTTCAGCTTCACTGCGCGTGTTGAACGATCCGACAACAAGACAGTAGCGTTTTTCGGCTGCGGATGCCGGGGCTGATTCGACAGGCAAGATGTTCTCGATGACTTCATCGGCCGGAGCTGTGGCGAGTATGAGCACCACCGGCGCATTGTCATTTGATTCATGAGCCGGCTCAACAGGGACATCCACGGGGAGCACGGATGCAAACTGCGCTCCGGGATTCAATCCCATATTCCGGCTTACAATCCAGCCCAGGGCGAACAGTATGGTGAGACATGCGGCCCAGCCGCCGACACGGCGGATGACGCGTTCTGCGCGCAGGCGGCGCGAGAGGGCGGGAAGTTCGTTTTCAAGTTGAGAAGCGCGGGCCACTGTCGGAGCCGAAACAGTGGGCAGCCACATCAGGGCGGGGGATAATGCCGACGCGTCACCGGGAGTGAAAACCATGCGTCCGTCGGAATTTAGCGACAAGCGTCCGGCGGCTCCGAGACTCACCGAGCCTTCCGTTTCCAGAACGCGACGCATCACTGCTACTGCATCGTTGATCACCGCAAGGGCGCTTTCGACCGACATGCGCTCGCGGCGCGCAATTGAGGATGCCAGCAGGCCGTCGTTATGGCACAGTTCCGGATTGAAAGCGAATGTGCGCGCGGGCGGAGTCCAGCGACCGCTTCCGGCATCGTACACGGCTTCGCGACCGTGCGACAGCACGGCTCCGAAACCGGGAATGATGACGCAGTCATGCGTCATCAGCAGGAACTCAATATGCCGGATTATTTTTTTCATTTTGTGATACGGACGGTGCATATCCACCTGCAAATTTACGACAATTTTTTTGGATGCGATAACTCTTTTTACAATTATTTTTCAACATCGGTCGCGCTAATTTGTGTAACTTTGCGTCTGTCAATATTTAAGGAAATTTTCGAATGAAAAAAATAATAGTCTTGCTCGCAGCGTGTGTCGTGGCTCTGACATCCGTTGCCCTTGAGGTGCCTGATTCGGCTTTCGAAGCCGATCCCTATTTTCTGCTCATGGGTGAGGCCGACCGCGCCATAGCCGACAGTCGATGGGAGGAAGCGGCCGCTCGCCTCACGGATGCGCTCGCTGTAAAGCCTGATCATCCATCGAACGCACTGCTGTTCAATAATCTCGCTTCTGTATACGGTTACATGGAAATGGATTCGCTGGCCGTGGCCACCTATACGCGCGGCCTCGACATCGCACCCAATATGCTCACGCTTGTGCTCGGGCGCGCCAAAGCTTTGCTTGCCATAGGGCACGACGCTGAGGCATATGCTGATTTCGACCATGCCGTGGCCATTGATTCCGTTAATACTGACGCGCGCTATTACCGCGGCATGATGCGTGTGTACGGCGGCGATCTTACAGGTGCCGAAGAGGATTTCGGTGTGTTGTCGCGGGTAGCTCCAAAGTCGAATGATACGGCTGTCGCGCTTGCCACGCTGTATGTGCTGACCGGGCGCAACCGCGAGGCGGTTTCTTATCTGAAGAAACTTATATCCGTTGATCCTGCAGCAGAATATTATGCCAATCTGGCCGGGTGCTATCTTGAACTCGGAGATCTTACGGAGGCGTCGGAGGTCATCGCCACAGGCCTTGAGGCTTATCCGAACGACGCAGAACTATATTATTATCGTGCACGGCTTAACCGCGACCGCTACCGTCCCGACGACGCGCAGGCCGATGCCCGCCATGCCATAAAGCTCGGGGTCAATCCTGTGCGGGTGCGTCAGCTTTTCGAATCGAAGAAGTGATCAGCGGTAAATTTTGCGTTCGTTGAGCGCGGCCCAGTATTTCTTGGCGTTCGCCGCGTGGGTCTTGGCATCAGCCGCGAAGTCGTGATAGCCTGAGAAATCGCTCTTGGCACACATGAACAGGTAGGGGTTGGGCGGCGAGTTGAGCACTGCATCGATCGTCGAAGCCTTTGGCACACGGATAGGACCCGGCGGAAGTCCGGCGTATTTGTATGTGTTGTAGGGTGAGTCGACGCGCAGGTCCTTGCCTGTGATGCGGCGCAGCGCGAAGTTGCCCAGGGCGAATTTGACGGTCGGGTCGGCCTGCAGTTTCATGCCCTGATGCACGCGGTTGATATACAGCCGCGCGATGATGGGCAGTTCTTCCTTTTTGTTGGATTCTTCCTCGACGATGGAGGCGATAGTGGCCACCTGTACGGGTGTCAGTCCCAGTTTGGACGCTTTCGACAGTCGGTCGGCGTTCCAGAATTTGTCACGGGTCTGCACAAGCTTATTCACGACATGGTCGGCGGTGTCTGTCCAGTAGAATTCGTAAGTGTCCGGCAGGACGGCGGCGGGGAATGTAGCCGTTGCTCCGAAGTCGTCACGGTCACCGAGTCGGTCCTGGAGAGCCTGCTTCAGTTCGCTCTGCGACACCTCGAGTTTTGAACTCAACAGTTTGGTGAGCTGGTCGAGGGTTCGGACATTGTTGATTGTTACGGATACGGGTGTCTGCCGGCCGCCTGCGATGTTTTTGGCCACTTCCACGAGCTTGGTGCCCGGTTCCACGAGATAGGAGCCGTGAGCGCGCGCCACGTCGCCGCCGGCCACGCTCCACAGTTTGTAGACCAGCGAACCGCTCTCGGCTCCGAGGGCGCTTTCAAGTGAATCGCGGACAGATTCTTTCGATGAATCTTTCGGTATGTTGACGCGGGCAGCCAGTTCTGCCTCGAAGGTGCGGTTGAGCAGCACCAGAGTGCATATACCCATTACCGCCACGATTATGGTCAGCGCTAACAGCCAGCGTTTCAAATTCTTGTTCATATAGGTTGTGTATATGTCAGTTTCGTGTACAAAGTTATATAATATAGAACGATTGGCCAAAGAATACGCCTCGGCGTCATACGTTAAATTTACTTAAATGCGTTTTACGCACATGGCATAATTCTTAACTTTGCAACACGAAATTTATTTATCACATATTCATAACTGACATGAAAAAGGAATTTATCTGCACCGTGTGCGGCTATGTGCACACAGGCGACGAAGCACCCGAACAGTGCCCCGTCTGCAAGGCTCCCAAAAGCGCGTTCAAGGAAGTAGACCCCGAAGAAGAACTCAAATTTGTCACCGAACATGAAATCGGTGTGGCGAAAGGAACAGGCGACCAGATGATCGCCGATCTCACAGCGCACTTCAACGGCGAATGTGGCGAAGTAGGCATGTATCTTGCCATGTCGCGCCAGGCCGACCGCGAGGGTTATCCCGAAATCGCCGAGGCTTTCCGTCGTTACGCATACGAAGAGGCTGAACACGCAGCCAAGTTCGCCGAACTGCTCGGCGACTGTGTCTGGGACACAAAGACCAACCTGCTCAAACGCATGCAGGCTGAAGCCGGCGCCAACGAAGACAAGATGCGTATCGCCCGCAATGCCAAGGAAGCCGGACTTGATGCCATCCATGACACAGTGCATGAAATGGCTAAGGACGAAGCCCGCCACGGCAAAGGCTTCGAAGGTCTCTACAAGCGTTATTTCAAAGACTGACCTTAATCTTTGTTAATGTATTTCAGGCCCGGCGCAACCGCCGGGCCTGTATTTTTTTATTCATAATGCAATCACATCTTTTCAAATGGATAAAATTACAAATAATCAAGACCTTATACAATTTTCAGACTGCATTTTGACCCATAAGTCTGTTTATTTAAGTTTTGAAATTAGAACGCCCCGCGGATGGGCGGGGCGTTGGACGATGTCGGGTGATGGTTACTGGCCGAGATAAGATTTGAGCAGGCGGCTCTTCTGACCTTTGAGGCGTCGGATGGCTTTTTCCTTGATCTGACGCACACGTTCGCGTGTCAGCTCGAATTTTGCTCCGATTTCTTCAAGAGTCATTTCCTGACAGCCTATTCCGAAGAACATCTTCAGAATCTCGCGTTCACGTTCGTGAAGCTGACGCAGGGCGCGATCCACTTCGTTTGACAGCGACTCCTGGTTGAGCGAAGCGTCAGCCATGGGCGAGTCGTCGTTCGTGAGCACGTCGAGCAGGCTGTTGTCCTCGCCTTCCACGAATGGAGCGTCCACGGAGATGTGACGGCCCGAAACCTTCATGGTGTCGGCGATTTTCTCTACGGGAACATCGAGGGTTTCGGCAAGCTCCTCGGCTGAGGGGCGGCGTTCGTTTTCCTGCTCGAATTTAGAGAGAGCCTTGCTTATTTTGTTGAGCGAACCCACCTGATTGAGCGGCAGGCGCACGATTCGGCTCTGTTCGGCCAGGGCCTGGAGGATCGACTGGCGAATCCACCACACGGCATAAGAGATAAATTTGAAACCACGCGTTTCATCGAACTTGCGTGCAGCCTTAATGAGGCCTACATTTCCTTCGTTGATAAGGTCGGGCAGAGTCAGACCCTGATTCTGGTACTGCTTAGCCACAGACACCACGAAGCGGAGATTCGCACGGGTGAGTTTGTCGAGAGCGGCCTGGTCACCTTGCTTGATTCGCTGCGCCAGCTCTACTTCTTCTTCAACAGAGATAAGTTCCTCACGGCCAATCTCCTGAAGATATTTGTCGAGCGACGCGCTCTCGCGGTTGGTGATTGATTTTGTAATCTTTAGTTGTCTCATGTCTCTTGTATATACCGTATATAACGTACAAAGTTAGTAAATATTTTTCAATCCGGCAAGAAAAAAGTTTCGGCCGACGGACAATAGACGTCATGCGCCGAGGCGCATGACGTCTCACGTAAATCGTATGAATCGAGCCGGTTTTACACCAGTGTCATCTCCACTTCGCCGATGATCAGGGATGCCGAGAAGAGCAGGGGTACGCCGGTTTCAGAGTCTATCAGACAGCGTACGGGCACATCGGCTCCGCTGTACGTGATGGTGAGATCGCGCACCGGGCGGCCGTTCCATTCCGTCGTGCCGTTATAATTTAAGCTGACCGAGATGTCCACACCGCATGGTGCCGAGAGGGTCTGCCCCGGAGTGAGCGCGTCGAAATCTATGGTCTGACCGTAGTAGTATGCCGCGAGCAGATTAGCCGTAGTGGTTATGTTGCGCAGTGTGGATTCCGATGCGTCAAGCCAACCTTGACCGGCCGTATTCACATAGTTTTCTGGCGACGCCGGGTCGTAGCATCCCGACCGGAGTTGGTCGACGGTTGGTTTGCGGTACCATCCTATACAGTTTCGCACATCCTGGCGGGGTAGGGGATTGCCTTCCTCGGGCGACATATAGGCGTCAAGTGTGTCGGTCACTTCAAAATAGCGGCCGTCCCAGTCGATGCTGCGGCCGGCAAGCGTGCCGAAAAAGTTGCCGTCATTGCATTGCACGAAAACCGAAGCCGAAGCAGCCGTTTCGTCGATCAATCCCCAGTGATATCGGATGGAATACTCATAAGCGGCCGGGGCAATGTCAACGGCACGCAGAGAAGAGATGCTCAGCAGAGCGAAAACAGTCAGCAAAAAGTGTTTCATAAGTCAGCTATATTTTTAATTATAACACCGCACGTTTCCGAGTTGTTTTTCGGAAATGAATTAAAACAAAAAACTCCCGCCATGAGCGGGAGTTAGTATTAGTTATGTTAGGAGATTATTCCCAACCGGGGTTCTGAGTAAGATCTACGCCATGCTGACGATAGATGGTGATCTGTTCTGTAGGAATAGGATACAGATACTGACGGTTGTGGAAGATACGGCTCTGACCGTATGAGCAATCCAGATAGTCAGGATCCACAGCCGATACCTCGGTAGGATATTTGTCCTGAGGAACCATAGAAACATTAGCACCCTGAACGATCTTCGGATATTTCTGAGTATCCATGTGGTCAAGCATGTGCCAACGTACCAGGTCCCAATAACGGATGTCATCGTCCATCATGAGTTCGTTACGACGGCAACGACGGATTTCCCAAATGAGGTTTGAAACACTTACATCGTTTGCAGGGTCGTTAATGGCACTAAGCAGAGCTACTGTGGGGGCAACTGTGAAGCCGGCGCGATCCCAGAGGGGTTTCATGTATTTGGTGAGAGCGGCATCGTCGAGTGTACCGGTTTCAGCCTTTGCTTCAAGAATAGCAAGGTTGAGGCGGGCGCCCCAGAAAAGGGGTGCGCAGGTCCAACCACGGTTAGCTGTTGTAGCATCAGCATTTGAGAATGAGAAATTGTCATACTTAGATACTGCATAACCGGATTTAGACCACATGCGAGCTGTGTTAGGACCGGCATAAGTGAATCCTGCAAAAGCAAGACAAGGATATGTGGTCATTGCGAGACGTTGGTCGCGGACATCAAGAAGTTTCTGTATAGAAATATAGTTGTTGTCCTCAGTCATCTCGCCTTTATCATCGGTAGGAAGTGTACCGTCAAGCATCAGGAAGCTGTCAAAAGCATCGCGGGTAATACCGGCAATACCGTCAGAAGCACAGCTATAGTCCATTGTAGAGTGCATAAACACATTTTCAACATATTGCTTGCTGAAAATTACTTCAGTATTGTTGTTCATTTCACTCTGAACAGATTTGTAGAGCGATGTGTAGTCAGCAACAATAGGATATTTTCCAGAGATAGCTTCACCGGCTTTAATTACCTCGTCAAAGTATTTTTTAGCGCGGGTGTTGTCGCCCTGATGATATTTAGCGTATGAGCCTTCATAAAGACAGATTTCAGCCTTCATAGCCTGAGCCATGTCTTTAGAGAATTTGCTCTTGCTTGACGTAGCTCCGATGTTTGCGACTGCAAAATCGAGGTTCTCGAGCACGAAATCCATGACTTTGTTACGGTCGGTGCGGGGAGCGTACAATGCTTCTACGTCATTTACATCGAGAGCTTCATCAATCAGAGGCACATCGCCGAATTTACGTACGAGATCGTAGTACTGACGTGCAAGATACAGGCGAGCCTGACCGAGGTAGTCTTCTTTCTGAGAATCTGTCAAAGATGATGCGGAAACACCATTGATGATCAGATATGCACGACGGATTTCGGTATAAGACGCGCTCCAGCTTGACATTGAAGGTGAAGCTGTCAGATTAAGCCAATTGGCAAACGTGGTACGTCCACACTGGTCATCGGTAGTCCATTTGAAATAGAAATTACCGGTGCCTGTGCCGTTGCCATAACCGAGGAAGTCGTTATAGAAGTAGTTTATTTCGTTTTGAACATTATCAGGACTGTTCCAGAAGGTGGGGTTGTCGGTCTGAACTGACAGCGGGAAGCGGTTGTCGTTGATGAAATCATCACAACCCGTGAAAGACAAGCCCACGAGTGCAATCGCTGCAATTTTAACTATATTTTTCATTGATCAGAGATTTATTAGTTAGAATGTCACCTGAAGACCGAAAGAAAGTACGCGCTGGATGGGTACTGTACGTCCGTATGTGCCCTGTCCACCGTTGCCACCTTGACTGGTTGCGTTGGCAGACGAGTTCATTTCAGGATCGAGTTGATATTTGCCTGCGCCGTTGTGGAGGAAGCAGAGGTTATCGGCGGAGAAGTAGATTCGTGCGCGCTGAACCAGGGCTTTCTGGGTGATGTTGGCGGGAAGGGTGTAACCGAATGTGAGGTTCTTCAAGCGGAGATAGGCGAGACTGGTAAGATACTTTGACTGAGGATAGAAGTTATATTTACCCTGACCGATGTTTGAAATCTGACCTGTGCCGTCTGCTCCTGAGAACATACGGGGATAGTCGTTGTCTTGGCTGATCTGGGACTGAGCGAAGTCAATCTGACCGTCGGCCGCATAAACGATCTTGTTATAGTTAAGCTGGTTGGTGAATGTACCATAACCGCTCTGTACCATAGGAATGATGGTAGAACCTGTAGCCCACATGTCGCGTTTACCTACGCCCTGGAAGAAGAGGTCGAGGTCAAAACCTTTCCAGGCACCGCCAACGTGGAATGAGTATTCATAACGGGGAAGAGCGTTACCTATTATTTTCAGGTCGCCGTGGTTGCGGAGGCTGCGAACGGGAACGGGTTCTGAGTTCGGGTTGGCTTTAGCTTCAGCATAACCATCCTGACCGGGAACATAGGTTCGACCGTTAAGTTCGATCATATCGGGGTTACCCCAGTTGATTACACCGTCACCATTGAGATCCTTGAAACGAACGTCACCGGGGCCGTAATGGAATGTGCCGCTTTCGAGGGCGGTCTGATCGGGCACACCCTGATTGGGAACGTATGTACCTGTTGCAGCATCCCATGTCATGTCACCTTGTGTGAAATAGCCATCGCTTTCGAAGCCCCAGATGTCACCATAATATGTGTCCGGCGTGAAGTAGCTGTTACCGGTTGAACCGTTCATATCACGATCATAAGAATAAATCAAACCAGTCGCGTTGTTCCATTTGGTTATCTTAGAACGAGCGTCGCTAATATTGAAGCTTGCATATACGTCCCAGTCGCCGAATGATTTATTCCATCCCAGAGATACTTCCCAACCACGTGTGCGGAGAGTACCGTTGTTGCTGCGGGGAGAGCTTGCACCGAGGGTCTGAGGAAGCTGCTGACCGAGGCCGAGCATGTCGCGGGTTTCACGGTTGAACCAGTCGAAGCTTACGTTCAATGAATTGTTCAGGAAGCCGAGATCAACACCAAAGTCGGTTGTGATGATACGCTCCCAGGTGAGAGAGCTGGAAACAAGGGTTGGCATATTTGACATACTGATCATTTGATTGCCGTTCACCCAGTATACCTTATTTTGTGCAACCTGAGAAATGGTAGAAAGGAACATGTTCTGACCTACGTTGTCGTTACCTACGTGGCCATAAGAAGCGCGGATCTTACCGTTGCTCCACCATTCGCGGATATTATTGAAGTAATTTTCTTCAGAGAAACGATAGCCTGCTGAGAACGAGGGGAAGAATGCCCATTGGTCTGATGCGGGGAAGCGGCTTGAGCTATCGTATCGTCCGTTAGCTTCAAAGAGGTAGATTCCTTTATAGTCGTAGTTGATACGGCCGAAGAAACCGGTAGTGGCACGTCTCCAATGATTTCCGCTTGTGTCATAAGTAGTGCCGTTGGTAAGTTCTATGTTAGGCAGGTTATAGTCAAGAAGACCTGAACGCTGAACGTAGTGGTAACGGTATTCTTCACGTTCGCCTGTCCAACCAAGCATTACCTTAAGGTTGTTGTCATTGAACGATTTGTTATATGTGCCAAAGATGTTTGCAGTCCACATACCATCGCGATAGTTGCTTTCTGCTGCATATGTACCACCTTGTGCGTAGTTAGTCCACATTGTAGGTTCAGCAGTACCTGATATCCACTGGGAATACATGGAGAAAGGTATGCGTGCTGCGTCGCTGTTCTGGTCGCGGAGCTGATATGTGAAGTCAGCCTGAAGTTGGAGGCCGGGAATAATGTCAGCCACCATATATGCCTGCAAACGAGTCTGTGCGGTGGTTGTCACTCCGTTATAACCGCCCATGCGATAAGTGATTTCGTTACGGAAACCGATATGTTCGCCGTCGGCGTTTACGATATAACCGTAGTTCTCAAACTGTGATGGGAAACGCCAAACGTATTGGTAAGGAGCACGTGCCGAAGTGTGAGGTGCTGTGTATTCACGCTGTGAGAAGTTGAAACGTACACCGGCTTTGAGGAAGTCGAAGATCTGAGTTTCGATCGAAGCGTTAGCCATGTAGCGTTTGAACTTGTCAGGATTATAATTCCAGAGACCTTCACGTTCGTCATATCCGAAAGATGCACGGTAGTTTGACCGACCGCTACGACCTTCGATGCTTACATTATGTTTCTGAGAGAATGCAGATCCAAAGAGGGTTTTTGCAACGTCCCAATCCGCGTAAGAAAGCCAACGTCCAGACTTAAAAGGAGCACTGTAATCCCAACCTGCAAGGCCGGCGGGCATTGACATATTGTTGGGATCGGGGCAATAGTAGTCACCTACGTTATTCCAGTCCTGGAAAGGATGGAGTTCTACCATAGATGTATATTGCTTACCTCCGTGCTGAGCTGCCCATGCCTGTGCGAAAGGTAGAAGCTCATTATAATACATATTGAAAATTTCCTCATCACCACCGGTATTGGTATTATCCATAGCAACGATAAGGTTATTAACAGTAGTATTGAATTCAGGCAGTACAGTAGCGCGACCCCAGCCGAAGTTATTGTTATATTTAACAGATACTCTTTCTTTTGCATCTGCCTGTTTGGTCTGAACCAGGATCACACCAAAGGCGGCGCGGGAACCATAGATGGCAGAAGAAGACGCATCTTTCAGCACTGAGATCGATTCGATATCATCAGCGTTGATGAAAGAAAGATCGTCTACCACAACACCGTCCACAACAATCAGAGGTGAGGAGTTGTGGCCATTTGAAAGAGTACCGGCACCACGGATGTTGATGGTGGGGTTTTCTGCGATATCACCACTTGCGGTAGTGATGGTAAGACCGGGAACAGCACCCTGAAGGGCTTTGGCAACATCAGTGGCAGGACGGCTGTCCATTGTGCGGGCTACGTCGACTGTGGCGACTGCGCCGGTGAGGTTGGCGCGCTTCTGAGAGCCGTAACCGATGGCTACGAGTTCGTTGAGCTGCTCGGTGGTGGGCTGGAGGTAAACCATCATACCCTGAGCGGCAGCGATTTCAACTGTCTTATAGCCTACATAAGAAATGCGGAGAGTGGTTCCGGGAGCTACACGGAGTGAGAAGTTGCCATCGAAGTCGGTAGCGGCAGCGTTGGTCTGAACGCCTTTTTGCACTACACTTGCGCCGATGACAGGCTCGTTGTTCTCGTCTAAGACGGTACCCGTGATTGTCACGGCCGCCTGACTTTGCGATTGAGGCTCGGGAGCTGCGAAAGCGGCAAAATTGCCGGTCAGCGGCATACCACAAGCCAGAAGCAGAGTCACAAACAATTGTTTTCTCATAAGGTGGTAGTTAGAAAATTGTTAATACCGGGAGAATTCCTGATGGAAAGCTCCGCGGCAATGGTTATGATTGGATGTTTTTTAATTTTTCTTGAAGATTGGTAAACTTGATAAATTGTTAAATGTCAGTCTGTTTCGTGTTGATGGTTAGGTAATTTTGAGGTTAGCCTCGTTAATGATTTTTAAAGTTTTAATTGTCTCAGTTAGTTATTGAGTGCTCAAAATTAAGGTTTATTTTTAAGCGAACCAAATTTTTCACAACTTTTAACGATATGTTTTATAACATAATTCGCTCTAATATGGTGAAAAAGTGTGAAAATCAGAGTGGTAAAGTTCTTCGTTGATTGTATCCGGATTCATTTCGGCGGGGATTAAGACCCGGTTCCCCAATATTTGTTAATGCTGAGGACGCATATCGCCGAGAGAT
>CAMWNG010000068.1 GCA_947175575.1 uncultured Bacteroidales bacterium
ACAGAGAAACAATGTGGTGGTATGAAGGTGAAATCATACGCTTCTCTACGACTACTCCAGGACGTATTCTCCGTGTACTTCAATCCGACCCCAGCGCGTCACTCTCGGCCATATCCATAACCCTCGGCATAAGCCGCTCCGCAATCCAAAAGCAAGTGGATAACCTCGCTAAGAAAGGCTATATTGCTCGTCCCGAAGGCAAAAAACGTGGCTGGATAGTTAAAGTCAAACAATGACTTAGTCATAAATAGAAAATATCGCATATGTTATTATGAATATTAGCACTCCAATAATCGACAGCAGTCGTCTTTTAGAAAGTCATATGTTTTTAGATTAATGGGGTTCAAAGATCGTATATTGCGGACTTCCCATGAGGAATTATATTTACAATTACGAGAATTCAAGAAGCGACACAACAAACTAAAACCATTGATGGATAATGGAAGTATAGAATTACTTCATTTTTCAGATTCGATTATCGTTGTAGCACATAAGACTGATATTTTTACCTTAAATCGATTAGTGAAGATCGCAACAATATTGTTGCAGATTGGACTTGAAAGTCAATTTGCCATGAAAGGTGCAATAGCAAGAGGTAAAATAACATTCGACCCAGTTGATCAATTATATTTTGGACAGGCACTTGTGGATGCTTACCTCATGGAAGAAAAATTAAAGTTCTCCGGCTCTCGTATTTAATGCACGCAAATTTTTATGCGCACGCGCCGTGAAATTTTGCGTCAGGCTTTGCTATAATCAAAAATTTGACTACCTTTGCAGTGTCCTTGCGCATGTGGCGTAATGGTAGCCGCGTTAGATTTAGGATCTAATGTCTCAGGACGTATGGGTTCGAGTCCCTTCATGCGCACAGCCGCCTCCGGGCGGCTTTTTTGCTTATAACCACAGTTCGATCATTATGCGTCATCGCCTTACAGATTATGTTGCCGAAACTATCGCCCGCCACGGCCTCCTGCGGCCTGACGGACGTGTGGTAGTGGCTCTCAGCGGCGGCGCGGATTCCGTCGCGCTTTTGGCTGTACTGCTCGAACTGGGTTACGACTGTGTGGCCGCGCATTGCAATTTCCATCTCCGAGGCGAGGAAAGCCTGCGCGACATGCGACACGCGGAAGCTGTCACCGAACGGCTCGAAGTGGACATGTATGTCAAGGATTTCGATGTGGAGACGCGTTGTAGCGCTACGGGCGAGAGTGTCGAGATGGCCTGCCGGGAACTGCGCTACTCATGGTTCCGCGAGCTGCTCGAACGTGACTGCGCCCAGGCTATAGCTGTCGGTCATCACCGCGAGGACCAGATCGAGACATTCTTTCTTAACCTTCTGCGGGGTTCAGGTCCAACGGGTCTGGGAGGCATGCGCTACCGCAACCGTCATGTCGTGCGACCGCTGCTCGACGTATCCCGCGCCGATATAGAAGACTATCTCAACAGCCGAGGACTGCGGTGGGTCGACGACTCCACCAATGCCCTCGACGATTTCACGCGCAACCGCATACGTCACCATCTTAGCGGACCGCTCGAAGACCTGTTTCCGGGCGCGACAGCCATGACTTTACGGTCTATGAATTATCAGCGTGAGACAGCCGACGCATACGCGCGCGCGGTCGCGCTCGTGATGAAGCGCTTCACCACCCCGACACCCGGGGAATACAATCTGCGCGCCTTGCTTGATGCAGAACCGGCCAATGCGGCAGCATGGCTGTTCGAGGCACTCCGCGGAGAAGGATTCGACCGCCGCCGGACCGATGACATGCTGCGCGCCGCCGAACGCGACGGCGGAACATTCCGGGGAGGCAACGGCAGCCATGTGCGCGAGGTTGACCACGGCATTCTCCGCGCCCCGCACGCCGCAGCGCCGGCAGCGCAAGACACATATGACGTGAGTCTCGCATGCGACATATTCGAGCCGGTGAACATCCGTGTATCCCGCCATCATGTAAGCGAGTTCGCTCCCGTTCGCGACCCGCATACGGCCTACATCGACGCAGCCGCGCTCGGCGCCGGCCATCTGTGGCAGCTGCGCCGTTGGCACCGCGGCGACCGCATGCAGCCCTACGGCATGAACGATTCGAAACTCCTGAGCGATATTTTCGCCGATGCCCGTCTGAGTGCCGAAGCCAAGCGCAACCTGTGGCTGCTGACATGCGACGGCCGGATAGTATGGGCCGTCGGCCTGAGAGCCTCGTCGATGCATGTTGTAGGACCGCGCACAAAGACTTATCTCCGCCTGGAATTCATCCCATCAGTAACAACTCAAAAGTAACAACACCTGCACATACCATGTCCAATCAACCCTTCTTCACCTTTGACCGAGTCATGAAAATACTCTTCAGCGCCCTGGCCGTACTGGTGCTGATATGGCTCATAAACATATTGAAAGACGTCCTGCTGCCGTTCTGTGTGGCATGTCTTGTGGCATACATCCTGGAACCGCTGGTGGAGGTCAACCGTACGCTGCTGCATTGCAAGCGTCGCGGAATCCCGGTTTTCGTGACATTGTTCGAAGTGACGCTGGTTCTCGCCATAATGACCTACTTCTTCGTGCCCTCGGTGGTGCGCGAGATCGATCAGATGCGCATGATAATGCAGGCCAACAGCGACCACCACGTCTATATGCCGTATCTTCCCGCTGAAATACATGCCTACCTCGACCGCTATTTCACGATGGATTATCTGATCAAGCTCCTGAACGAAGGGCATTTCACCACTCTGGTAGACAAAGGCACCAATATGATAAGCGGGACGGTGGAAGTCGTGCTTCACACCATCGAATGGCTTCTCACGTTCATTTACATCGTGTTTGTCATGCTCGACTACGAGCACATCATGAAAGGTTTCAGAATGATGGTACCACCCAAATTCCGTAACGTGGCGTACAAAATCGGCGATGACATCAAGGTGAACATGAACCACTATTTCCGCGGTCAGGCTCTGATAGCAGGCTGCGCGGCGGTCTTCTACTGCATAGGGTTCTCGATAGTCGGCATACCTCTCGCCATAGTGCTGGGGCTGCTGGTCGGCATACTCTACATGATACCCTACTTCCAGTACGTCACTTTGATTCCAGTGGCGATCGTATGCTACATAACATCGCTTGCGGGCGCCTCCTCATTCGCCTCCCTCTTGGGGCAGTGCCTGCTGGTCTATTTCTTCAGCCAGATGATATGCGACTACATCCTCACTCCGAAAATCCTCGGCAAGGCCATGGGGCTCAACCCTGCCATCATCCTGCTCTCGCTCTCGGTATGGGGCACACTGCTGGGACTTATCGGCATGATCATAGCCCTGCCACTGACCACAATCCTGCTGGCATACTATCAGGAATATGTAATAGAGCGGGTGCCTTTGATAAAAAAGAATACACCGCCATCGAACCAAACGCCCGCCGTATAGGTTTACAAAACTGAGTTCCCCTTTTTCAGCATTCATCACCTTATAGCCAAGCGAACGTGAAATTTTCAGTCATTGCGGTAAAGACCGTCAAGATTTTAATATGGACCGTCATGAGCCTGCTTCTGCTCGTGGCAGCCGTCCTGTCAGTGCTTTACAGCGAATGGGGACAGGACGGACTACGACGCTTCGTGGTAAAGACCATGAACGACAGCGGAACCGCAATGCGGCTTGACGGCATGCGGTTGCGCTTTCCGCTCGACCTCACGCTCGAAGGCTTCAGCATGACGATGCCCGACGGCCTCAGTCTGGCTGCCGACACCCTCGCCGCCGACGTGCGGCTGCTTCCGCTTCTGACGGGCCGTGCCGATATCACATCTGCGTCCCTGTCGGGAGCCCGAATGTCGATGGGAGCGCCGGATTCCGCAATGTATCTCACTCTTGACGCGCCGAAACTCTCGCTCACGGATGCCGAGGTGCACCTGTCCTCAATGAACATAGTAGTGGATGACGCCGCACTGTCGGGCGCGCGCGTAAACATGCTGATGAATCCGGACACCACGGCCACCGACACCACCACGACTCCTCCGACCGACATGGCCATCGTGCTCCGCAATCTGCGCCTTGACGATTTCGCGTACACCATGCGCATGCTGCCTACGATCGACTCACTCGGCGCCTCGATACCGCAGGCTGTCATCGAGCGTCTTAACGTCAATCTCCGACGCCAGACTATCGACCTTCGCAGTCTCACAGGAGAAGGCATCGGAGTGGCATACATCGTGCCCGATTCGGCCACTGTAGCCGCTACGCCCGTTGTGCCGGTAGACTCCGCGGCACCGACTCCCGAACCCTGGACCATCACCATCGACACCATAGGTTTCACCGGTGGAAACGCACTTTACACCACCCGCGGAATCACCCCGCTGCCGGGGCTTGACTTCACATACATACAGGTTGACTCGCTCGATCTTTCCATTCATGAATTTTATAACCGTGCGACGCGGGTCGATGTGCCTTTGCACGTCAGCGGACGCGAACGCTGCGGCGTGGATCTGAATATTGACGGCACCCTTTATGTAACCGATCTCGCCACCACTCTTCAGGATTTCAAGATCACAACGCCCGCCGGCACTTCGCTCGATGCCGATGCGATGCTCGGCATGGGCGACATGACCACCGACCCATCCGTGCCGTTGAAACTCGATGCGGGCGGCACACTGGCTATGTCTGACGCACGCCTGATGTTCCCGGCCTTCACGCCCTACCTCATAGGTCGCGGTCCGCGTTCGGGCATATACCTGAAAGCCGACATATCCGGCACAGCAGGAGCACTGGACGTCAACGATTTCTCTGTTGCACTCGGCACGATGGCGCGCCTCAAAGGCACCGGCCGGCTGCTGAATGTGATGAGTGCCGACCCGGCACTGATGGGTGGCCGCCTTAAACTCTCAGGTGCCCTCATCGACCTCAATCCGCTCAAATATGCCCTGCTCGACAAAGCCACTGCTGCCGAGGTCAACATTCCGCTCACCACCTTCGACGGTTATGCCTCGCTCAACCGCGGACATCTCGAGGGCAAGCTGACTGCCCGCACGCATGAAGGCGACATAACTCTCGACGCCGACTGGCGTCAGCCCTCGGAAAATTACGTCGTGGACCTCGCACTCGACCGTTTCCCTGTCAATGCTTTCATGCCCAACATGGGCATTGGAAAAATCACCGCCGACATCAAGGCCGACGGTCACGGCTACGATCCATTCTCGCCCAAAATGCGCCTCGACGCCTCTCTTGACGTCAAACAGGCAGTGTATCAGGGCTACGATTACGCCGGCATATCCGCCACCGCAAAAATCGCCGACGGACACGCCGACATAGCTCTAAACTCAGCCAATCCCAACGCACAGTTCAGCCTGCAGGCCGACGGCAACCTCTCCGGCGACACCTACGACTGGAACGCCAGCCTCAACGGCCGGCATGTTGATCTCAAAGCCCTCGGATTCAGCACCACAGATGCACTTATCACCGCCGACCTTACGGCTACAGCAACCCTGACACCGAAAGATAACATAATGGGGGTGCGCGCCACACTGAACTCGCTATCGTACAACGACGGACAGTCAACACTGCAACTCACCGACATCTACGCGACACTCAACTCCGATGATTCCACTACCAACGCATCGGCACGCAACGGCGACTTCCTGGCGTTTCTTTCGGCCGAAGTGCCGTTCGACACTCTGACGGCACGCTTCGCAGCGACATCCGCTGTGATCGACACGCTGACAGCACGTCGCATAATCAATGTCGAAGAAATTCAGAAAGCTCTGCCCCCGTTCAACCTCGACATCACGGCAGGCAAGCGCAATCTGTTCAACAAGATGCTGGCCGAAAGCGGTTCGGCGTTCCGGTCAATGCATGTTACCGCATCCAACGACTCATTGATAGCACTCACTGCACGTGTGCTCAACTACACCACTCCCACGATGTCACTCGACACCATCTCGCTCGACATCTTCCAGCGCGGATCGCGTCTTGACATCCGCGGCGGCGTGGAGAATCGACCCGGCACATTCGACGAATGGGCGCATGTCGCTCTGAACGGTTATCTGGATAACAATGTGCTGGGAATAAACCTGTCACAGCATAACATCGCAGGCAAAGAAGGTTACAATCTGGGGGCGACAGTCACTCTGGCCGACTCCACCGCCACCCTCCGCATCACTCCCGCAGACCCGACCATCGCGTACATGCCCTGGACCGTCAACAAGGATAACTTCATATCCTACAACTTCGTGCATCCGCACGTCGACGCCGACCTGCACATGAAGTCAGCCACCTCTGGTCTGGCCATATACACCAACCACGAAGAAAGCGGCGACGACGGACATCAGGAAGAACTCGTGGCCGAACTCACCGATATCCGGCTTGCCGACTGGATCAAACTCAATCCGTTCGCGCCTCCGATGGATGGTTCGCTCAACGCGTCGATACGCGTCAGCGGCGAAGACGGCGCCATAAACGGCCGCGGCAACGTGTCGCTCGACAATCTCACCTACGGAAAAGAACGTGTGGGTACATTCGATGCAGCCCTCCAGCTGCACACAGACGTCAAGGGACTTATCCGCGCCGACGTAGACCTCAGCGTGGACGGCGCACAGGCCATGACCCTCTCCGGCGCGCTTAACGACAGCGTGACCGGCTCTCCGCTCTCGATGGACTTCCGCGTGATACACCTCCCGCTGGCGGTGGCAAATCCCATTCTCGGCAAAAACATAGGATCATTGCGGGGAACTCTCAACGGCGTGATGGATGTAACCGGCGACATGAGCGCCCCACAGCTCGACGGCTGGCTGCAATTCGACTCGGTCGCTTTCAATCTGGCCATGACAGCCACATCCTACAAATTCAACGACGTGAAAATACCCGTCGAGAAAAATATCGTCCGCTTCAATGATTTCGCGATCACGGGCACAAACGAGAATCCGTTGAAAGTCAACGGTACAGTGAATATCGAGAACTTCGCCAATCCTGCTGTCGATCTCACTCTCGACGCCCGCGAAATGATGATCGTGAACTCGAAACGCGCAGTCAAGGGAGCGGAGATTTACGGCAAAGGTTATATCACCACGAATACCACCGTGCGCGGCAACATGGATTTCATGATGGTGAATGCAAACCTGAGTGTGCTGCCCGGAACTAATATTTACTATGTAATGACCGAGGCTGAAAACGTAATAGCCGAAAAGCAGAACGCCGATGTGGTCAAATTCATCAACTTCGCCGACACCACCGCGATGCAGAAAGCCGACAGTCTTTCAAACTCGGCTATGGCCCTGATGGTCAACGCCACACTTAACATCCAGAACGGTACCACCATAAACGTGGATCTCAGCACCAACGGACGCAACCGCGTGAGCCTCCAGCCCAACGGCATCCTCGATTTCAGTATGGCTCCGTTCTCAGACCCTCGACTGACCGGACGACTAAACATTCCCAAAGGATTCGTACGTTATACCCCTCCGGTGCTCAGCGAAAAGCTTTTCAACTTCGAGAACAACTCCTATGTGGCTTTCAACGGCAACCTCATGAACCCCACTCTGAACATCCACGCTGTCGATGTCATAAAGGCCAACGTGACGCAGGCAGGCCAGAATTCGCGTCTGGTCAACTTCAACGTAAGTCTCGGAATCACCGGCACCCTCGACAGGATGAACGTCAACTTCGACCTTGGCACCAACGACGACATGACCGTAGCCAACGAACTTCAGTCGATGAGTGCCGAACAACGCGCCAACCAGGCCATGAACATGCTGCTCTACAACATCTACAGCGGCCCCGGCACCACCGGCGACGCCAACATAGGCGGCAACGCGCTTTACTCATTCCTCACCTCGCAGCTCAACAACTGGGCCGCCAACACCATCAAGGGCGTCGACCTCAGTTTCGGCATCGACCAATACGACCGCACGGTAGGCGGAAGCACCTCACAGAACACATCGTACAGCTACCAGGTGTCGAAGTCGCTGTTCAACGACCGCTTCAAGATCGTTGTGGGCGGCAACTACTCAACGGATGCCAACGCCGAAGAAAACTTCTCGCAGAACCTCATCAAGGACATATCGTTCGAATACTTCCTCAATAACGCCCGGACAATGTATGTACGACTGTTCCGCCACACCGGCTACGAATCCATTCTCGAAGGCGAGGTGACACGTACCGGCGTAGGCTTCGTCTACCGCCGCAAGGTCGGCACCCTGCGACGCATTTTCCGCCCGTTCAGGCGCCGTAACCGCAACTCATCCACGACGCGGAATACGGCGACTGTACAAACACAGACCGAACAGACCGACAGCACCACAAACACAGTTCCACAGGCAAAATCCTCCGCCAATGAAAGCAAATAAGACTCTCGGAATACCGGCCATAATGCTGCTGGCCGTCCTGATGGCGGCATGCTCCACCACCCGACGCCTGCCGGAAGGCGAACAATTGTACACAGGTATCAAAGGCATCGACTATGTCTATGCCACAGACACCACCCCGCGTGTGCCGGAGGCCTTGCGGGAGGAAATCAGTACGGCTCTGTTTGTCAAGCCCAACAACTATCTGTCTCTTCTCAACTGGCGGTATCCGTTCCCGCTGGGACTGTGGGTGTACAACAACTGGCCCAATCCGGAAAAAGGCCTGAAGCACTGGCTATACGAGAAACTCGCGGCAGAGCCGGTGGTGGTGAGCGACGTCCGTCCTGAAATGCGCACCCACATGATAAAGCAAACCCTTGACAATAACGGTTATTTTCGCGGACATGTGGGTTATGAGCTGATACCCGCCAAGAACCCGCGCAAGGCTTCGATCCTTTATACCATCACACCCGGACCGGCCTTTCCGCTCGACACCATAGGGCTGCTCCCGGACTCGACCCGCATAGGCCGGCTCGTGAATCAGGTGGCGCGACACGACTCATATCTGCATCCCGGCTCCCGTTTCAGTGTCGACTCATTGTCCACAGTGCGCAACCGCATCACAAACAGTCTGCGAAACAAGGGATACTATTTCTTCCGTCCGGACTATATCGAATTCCTCGCCGACTCGATCCAGAATCCAGGCAAGGTGGCGCTGAGACTCACGACAGCCTCGAATATTCCGGCATGGGCCGCCGCACCCTACCGCACCGGCACCGTGCAGATGGTGGTGAAGCGCTGGGCCGGCCGCAAGGTGTTCGACACCATACCCATCCGTCCCGATGTCGACCTCATCAAGATGCCGAAAGCAAGAATACGCCGCAGAGTGATGACAGACAACGTGCTGTTCAACCCCGGCGACACTTTCGCTGTGAGACGTATGGACTACACTCAGATGCTTCTCTCACGCATGGGAATATTCAAGTCGATCGACATTACCGCCACGCCCGATACCATCCATCCCGAGAAACGGCTTCTGAATGTTGTGGTCGACTGCACACTCGACCAACCCTGGGAGGCTTCAGCCGAAATGAACGTATCATCCAAATCTAACAGTTATCTCGGTCCGGGTATTACCATCGGTCTGACCAACACGAACATGTTCGGCGGCGGAGAACAATTCAAGGTCTCGCTCACCGGAGCCTACGAATGGCAGACCGGCAGCCGCGCCAAAGGAGGCATATTCAATTCATACGAAGGCGGCATCACGGCCTCGCTGGCTTTCCCGAGATTATTGGCACCGAAATTCATCCCGCGCAACAAGTACACCCTCAACTGGACACGTTTCCAGCTCAACGCCGACATTCTCAACCGCCCTCACTATTTCCGGATGGCTCAGTTCAACGCGAGCGTGACCTACGACTGGCGCTTCCGCCGCCATGTGTCACAGTCGCTCACCCTGTTCAAGCTCACCTATACGAAACTGATGAACACCACAGAGGAATTCGATTCCATCATGGCAGCCAACCCCGCGGTTGCCCTAAGTTTCAAGAGCCAGTACATCCCTCAGATGATTTATACGTACACCTACGACCGAGCCTTCGACTCCTATAATTCTCTCAACTGGACATTCACCCTGCAGGAAGCGGGCAACCTGTTCTGGGCTGTTTACCGCGCATGCGGCAAGAAAGGAGAGAAAGAACTTTTCGGCACGCCTTTCTCACAGTTTGTGAAAGGGTCGTGTCAGCTGGTCTACAACCGCCGCCTTACCGGTGCGCAATATCTTGTGGGCCGCGTGGCTCTCGGAGCCGCGCACGCATACGGCAATGCGACCGAAGTACCTTACGCCGAACAGTTCTACTGCGGCGGCGCCAACTCCGTGCGCGCATTCACAGTGCGGAGCATCGGTCCGGGTTCGTATCATGAGCCTAACGGCCCGTCGAACGACTACTTCGATCAGACAGGTACGTTCAAATTCGAAGCTAATCTGGAATATCGTTTCCCGATCATGGGAGCCCTGCACGGAGCCGTGTTCTTCGATTCAGGCAACGTGTGGCTTCTCAAAAACGATCCCCAACGACCGGGAGGCACCTTGCGCGCACGCACATTCTGGCGCGACCTCGCCACCGGGACAGGAGCGGGTCTGCGCTTCGACATCTCGATGCTCGTAATCCGAGCCGACCTCGGTGTGGGTATCCACGCACCGTACAATACCGGGAAGCGGGGATACTACAACATGCCCTCGTTCGGCAAATCCCTCGCCTTCCACCTCGCCATCGGCTATCCCTTCTGAGGGCGCTTCGGAAACAGATTCGATTTCGGCGACATTACCGTTTACCGCCGACGACGCTTCCGGTCGTCCGGCGGGGACGATGCCTTCGGATTCCATAAGGTCAAGGATAATGCCGAGGTATGGCATGAGTTTTTCAGGGATGGGGGTGCCGTGAAGCAGGTAGGCGATGAGCGCGCCGTAGAGTCGCGGACGCATGCGATCCGAGAAGCGTTCGATGTGTTTGATCCAGAGGGGTTGGAGGGTGAGAGTCGTATTCTTCATAATGTTTTTGGATTTGATGTTCATGTCGTTTATTGTCACTGCAAAGATACGACACATTTCACCGATGGACTCAACAATCGGACCGATTGTTGAATTTTTTAGACCCGGTTCCCCAATATTTGTTAATACTGAGGCGATCAAGCGTTATGCAGATGTGTTCGCGCAGTGAGGGAGCAATGCGGTTGCATTGTGACCGAAACAAGCGGACTCAGATGCATGACGATTGGCCGTGGCAATGGAAACTTATGTCACGAATAAGAAAGAATAATGATGTATATGTAAGGATTTCGGGTTAGAGTTGGATTATACAAACCGCAACATAAACATTGCGCATGCTGCCATCCCACCGCATCTCGCCGGTGCTTTTTGCCTTGTTCTTCAGTCACGTAGCTACGGCTACGCTCCTTCATCTCAAGACAAAAATCTCTCGGCGATATGCGTCCTCAGCATTAACAAATATTGGGGAAGCGGGGCTTAATCACATCTGTCCCAGAAGAACACGCAACATGCGGACCAACCGGCTATTCGGATGACGCAACATCAAGCGGTAAATCACCCAGGGCACATAAACACCTGCGACAAGAGAAAGGAGGCTATGAACCCACCACGGCCATTCGACCCAATGCGAAAGAATCTGCTGTGCGCCCACATTGAAATACCATGACAACAGGAATATGATGTATGTGGCACCCTCGAGATGATCGAGCACGCGTATGCCGGCTCTATCCATCAAACGTGCCAACGCCATACACATCGCGATTCCACACATTCCGGTGATGTCGAAAAACACCGTGCCTTCAAAAGCAAAGAAACTCGCCGCCCACAGGACTGATAAAAACAATCCTACCGTAATGCTATCCCACCGAATCAGTCTGTCGATACGGTAAGCATAAAGACAATAGAGACAACCTGTAACGAAATATACGCCCAATTTGACGGCATAGTCTATCGAGAAAAAAGAAGGCATACCGAAAACACGTAAAACCGCGAATAAAACCATCATCGCCGCCGGCGCTATCCACGGCTTCAAACCCCATCTGCGCGCCCAACGCACTGCAAGGAAAACCGCGACCGAGATAGTGAACAATGCCTGCACGAACCACAGGTATGGTATTATCAACGATTCACGTTCAAACATTCCGGCAATCAGTCCGTGGATGCTCAAGGGCACCTGATCTTCCGCCATCAGACCCATTGCGGCACGCGGCACGAAAGTAACCAGAGTCAACACTGCGTAAGGCAACAGCAACCTGCGCGCTCTCGCAGTTATGAACCGCCGGGAATCTGAAACCGTTTCACTGCCCCGGTCAAAAGAAAACTGTATAAGGAAACCGGACACGAACATGAACAACGGCATGTGAAAGCTGTATATCATTCTGCAGAGCAGCGTGTCGTAACCGTGCGCCCCGTCCGGGAACATGTACAGTGAATGTCCCATCACCACCAGTACGATGGCAATAGCCTGCATATATGATATGTATCTGATCTTTGACATACCGAGGCATCGGCAAAGTTACAACTTTTCCGGATAAAACAGCCGATTTTTCTAAATCAAAGATCGCTTTAAATGTCGTCAAATGATTTTCAATGTTGGATTTTACCAAGTTTCGTAGCCTGATTTATTTCGAGTCGCACAATGCAATGAATAAAACGCCACAATCAATAACATTAAAAAAGGTTAAAGCTGATTTATAATGTTTTTTTTTGCAAAAAGCATAATGTATCTTTGCAAAAATATTTTCTATGAAAAAGATTAATCCAAAAGGTGAACTCATTATAGTTCTATTATCCATAGTATTTACTTCTGTGTTTACGTCATGTGATACGGATGAGCCTTACGCCACGACTTATAACTGGAACGATCAGATACATCTGCGGCTGTTGACTAAAGATGGTCAAAATCTGTTTAATGTAGATCCTGAATTATTTTCGGTTATAAACGACGAGTTCACTATTAGCATACGTGACGATGTGCATAAAGAACGTGAACTCGAGCTACTCCGCACTTTCGTAAGGCCTGTGGAAGACACGACATATATCCATGACTGGTTTGCTCCAGGTGTGACAGGACCTGAAGGTCACTTACCATGGACTTTGACAACTGATGGAGAACTTCGTCCGAATGGAACAGGATGCTTGTACGCTCAATTCTCTCAATTGTACGGATATTCTCCGAAAGACCTTACGTTCGATGGCGGTCATTACATTCTTGTCTCTACATATTTCTGTCTGACAGTAACCTACGGAGAGTGGGATTGTATAGACAAAGACCGTACTTTCCACATTAAAATAGATTGGCCGCGAGGCGGGATGTCCTGGGATTTCGAGCATCAGGTACCGGCCGGACATCGCGGTGACAAACTCTTCCTGAACGGTCGTGAGCTTAATCCGGCCACAGACAAACATGATCTGGACATAATAGACATTATTATCGAGGACAAGAGTCTGTATAAGGACAGTCAATACCATCCGGAGGATTAGAAACGCTTATCCAAACAATCATAAAAAGGCAGCTGCGACCGAAATGGTCTGCGGCTGCCGAATTTTTATAACGATTACTCGTTGGTTGAATTAGATTTCTAAAATATTTATAATGAAAAAGTTGCACA